>JAOAHW010000013.1 GCA_026415015.1 Syntrophorhabdaceae bacterium | reverse complement strand
GGCTGCCCTACTTACAGTAGATGGGCTTATCTTCTCCCCCAGGGTGCTAAGGAGTGCCTCCCCTACCTTTCTGGTGGAGAGACCTAAAAGGAACGAGGAGAGTATAAGGCGGTCAACATCCTGTGATCTCCTTACATAGGACCTTATGACCCCTATGGGGGTATAGGTCCTTGTCCTTGGCACAGATAATACCACATCTCCTAACTCTGTAAATAGGTGACGGAGATAGGAACCATTTCTTCTGTCAGGGATACCTTTGGCTTCAGTCTGGGCAAGGTGATAGGTAACCCTATCATTCATTCTACTGGTAAGGAAAGAAGCTATAGCATCTTTTGCAGACTGACGGTAATCACCTGTCCATTCATCCTCTGAAAGGACATTCATCTCCTTGAGCATTTCCATTGCTTCTGGTAGACTTTTTATCATCATCTTACGTTTCATGTTTGGGGTACCTCCTCATTGTCATTGATAGAACCGTAGTGGGTTCTTTGGCTATGATGGTACCCCATTTTATTATGTTGACACAAAAAAATATACATTACCATATTTCGTAAATATCTTGAAATATTTAATATCATATGATATTTATTACAGGCTTTTATAAAACACGCCTTTCAATTAGCAATAGGGTGCAGTAAAACTGTCTATTGTTTAAGGTGCGAGAGGCGGAAGAATAAACCAGGAGGTCCTATGTCTAATCTAACAATCAAACAACTCCTTGAGGCTGGTGTTCACTTCGGGCATCAGACAAAGAGATGGAACCCCAAGATGAAACCTTATATCTTCGGGGCAAGGAACGGTATCTATATTATTGACCTGCAGAAGACGCTCAAGATGTTCAAAGAGGCATACAACTTTGTCAAAGAGGTGGCATCCCGTAATGAGCATATACTCTTTGTGGGGACAAAAAAACAGGCCCAGGAGGCCATAAAGGAAGAGGCGATAAGGTGCGGTGCTTTCTATGTAAATGAGAGGTGGCTTGGCGGGACAATGACAAACTTCCAGACCATTGAAAAGAGCCTTGAAAGACTCAAAAAATTTGAGGAATTAAAAAAGAGCGATATATACAAGATGCTCTCTAAAAAAGAGGCCCTCAGCATTGACAGGCAGATAGAGAAGCTTGAGAGGAATATCGGGGGTATAAAGGGCATTGACCGTCTCCCTGGTCTGCTTTACATTGTGGATCCTAAAAAAGAATATATAGCAGTGAAAGAGGCAAAGAAGCTTGGTATCCCCACAGTGGGTATAGTAGATACAAACTGTGACCCTGATGATATAGACTATATTATACCAGGGAATGATGATGCCATAAGGGCAATAAAGCTCATAACTTCAAAGATTGCAGATGCTGTCCTTGAGGGTAAGGAACTTTATGTTGAAGAGTTCCAGGGAAAGGAAGAGATTGTCTCAAATGAACCAAAACCCTTTATAGACGAGAGCCTGCTCGAGTCAAAATATGAAGAATATTACGATAATGATTAGTGGAGGAATATGATATGGAGATAAATGCAGAACTTGTAAAGAAATTAAGAGAGAAGACTGGTGTTGGACTCATGGATTGCAAGGAGGCATTAAAGCAGTCTAATGGCGATATGGAGAAGGCCATAGAATTCTTGAGGGAGAAAGGCCTTGCAAAGCTCCAGAAGAGGACAGGGAGGACTGCCTCTGAGGGTGTTATTGCATCATACATCCATACTGGTGGCAAGATAGGTGTCCTGGTAGAGGTAAACTGTGAGACAGATTTTGCGGCCAATTCAAAGGATTTTCAGGAATTTGCCAAGGACATAGCCATGCAGATTACCGCTGCCAATCCCCTTTATGTGAAGAGGGAGGATATCCCAGAGGAGGTAAAGGAGAAAGAGAAAAATATATACAGGAGACAGGCATTAGAATCAGGCAAACCTGAAAAGATAATAGATAGGATTGCAGAGGGTAAGATGGAGAAATTCTATCAGGAGGTATGCCTGATGGAGCAATCTTTTATAAAAAACCCTGATATCACTATAAAACAACTCTTAGAGGAACTCGTGGTAAAGATTGGGGAGAATATAGTCATAAGGAGATTTGTGAGATTTCAGCTTGGAGAGACCTCTGAGGGATAATAGACCCATGTTATATAGCCGCATACTATTAAAACTAAGTGGCGAGGCCCTTATGGGCAGACAGAGCTTTGGCATTGACCCTGAGACTATAAGGACTATATGCCTACAGATTAAAGAGGTTAAAGAACTGGGGATAGAGATAGGTATAGTAGTTGGAGGAGGTAATATATACAGGGGGTTAAGGGCAGAAAAACAGGGTATAAAAAGAATGACAGGTGATTATATGGGTATGATAGCCACTGTCTTTAATTCCCTTGCCCTTCAGAATGTCCTTGAGTCGAACGGCATAGAGACCCGTGTCCAGTCAGCCCTCCATGTAGAAAAGGTGACAGAGCCATATATAAATAGGAAGGCAATAAAACACCTTGAAAAAGGTAGGGTAGTGATTTTTGCTGGTGGGACAGGAGTGCCTTTTTTTACAACAGATACAACCGCTGCCTTAAGGGCTATAGAGACATCCTCTAATGTATTACTCAAGGCAACAAGGGTTAATGGTGTGTATGATAAAGACCCTGAGCGATATGGCGATGCAAAATTTTACAGTAAGATTACATACAGGGAATTTCTTGAAATGGGACTCAAGGTAATGGATGCCACGGCAATCATGCTATGCAGTGAGAATCATATACCTGTTGTTGTTTTTAATATTAAGGGTAAAAATAATTTGAAAAAGATAATCCTCGGTGAGGATGTAGGTACAATGATAAGGGAGGTTATATGAAAAACGAGATAATTACAGAACTGGAAGATAAACTTAAAAAGACACTGACAAACCTAAAAAAAGACCTATCAAAATTAAGGACCGGTGTTGCCTCCATCTCTCTCCTTGATGATATAAAGATAAACTATTATAATCAGCCTACGCCCTTAAACCAGGTGGCCACAATAGGTGTCCCTGACAGCAGGACAATAACCATCCAGCCATGGGATAATACAGTTATTAGTGAGATAGAAAAGGCAATACAGAAATCTGACCTGGGCGTCAATCCCATGTCCGATGGAAAGACAATAAGGCTTTCATTCCCAAAACTTACTGAGGAGAGGAGAAAAGAGCTTACAAAGCTCGGTGGCAAGATGTTAGAGAATACCAAGGTTGCCATGAGGAATATAAGAAGGGATATAAATGAAAAGATAAAAAAGATGGAAAAGGACAAGCTCCTCTCAAAGGACGACTCCCATAAAGAACAGGAGGGTGTCCAGAAGACAACAGACAAGTACATTGAGATGGCAGAGAAGATATATGCTGAAAAAGAAAAGGAAATAATGGAGATATAGTTTTTCATGTCTGAACTCAAAGATATTAAGCTGCCCATGCATGTGGCAATCATAATGGATGGCAATGGGAGATGGGCAAGGCAGAGAAACCTTCCGAGGGTGGAGGGGCACCTTGTAGGTATGGAATCTGTAAGGGATATTGTCACTGCCACAAGGAGCTTTAGTATACCCTATCTTACACTCTATGCCTTCTCCAAGGAGAACTGGACAAGACCAAAAGAAGAGGTCAAAAGACTCCTTGAGATATTGGACATCTATCTTGAACAGGAACTACCCCTTATGATGGAGAAGGACATAAGGTTTAATATAATCGGTGACCTCAATGATTTCCCAGAGAGAATCCAGGAAAAACTTAAAGATGTAATGAAAAAAACAGGAAAAAATAAAGAACTCTGTTTAAATATTGCTTTAAGCTATAGTGGGAGAAAAGAGATACTCCATGCTGCCAGGGGTATTGCCGAAGATTATAAAAATGGCCGTATAAAAAAGATAGATGAAAGGGTCTTCTCAAGGTATCTATGGACAAAGGGCATACCAGACCCTGACCTTCTTATAAGAACAAGCGGCGAATTGAGGATAAGCAATTTTCTCCTCTGGCAGATTGCCTACACAGAGATCTATGTTACTGATATCCTATGGCCTGATTTTAGAAAAGAGGCATATTTAGAGGCACTCAGGGAATATTCAAGGCGTGACCGAAGGTTTGGACGAGTAAAGGAAGCGTGAGTGGGGGAGCTAAAAAAGAGGATAATAGCAGGGTTTTGTCTTGCTCCTTTGATAATACTCATCTTTTATTTTCTGCCACCTGCCTTGTTTTTTATTTTTCTTGTTTTAGTTGCCCTTGCAGCAACTATTGAGGTGATGTCTATATCTAAGGTTGAAGAGAGGGTCTTGCTTTCAGCCCTTGTTGTATGTTCAGCACTGCCATTGTATATCAAATCTTATGCAGTCTATGTACTCTGGTTATTCCTATCTGTTCTCATCTATTTTACAGTAAGAGTGTTTGTTATAAGGTCATTTAGACCAGATTTATACAGTGATATTATAAAAGGTCTGGCAGTTTTAGTCTTCACAGAGATATTTATAGTGCTACCCCTTGTTTATTTTTATTTTTTAAAGGGTATAAACAGGTTTCTACCCTTTATTGTCCTTTTTTCCATATGGGCAAGTGACACAACAGCCTATTTTTTCGGAAAAGGTTTTGGCAAAAGATTCTTGGCACCCCATATAAGCCCTAAAAAGACCATAGAGGGTCTTTTAGGTGCTGTCGTAGGCAGTATGGTGGTGATAGTACTTTCATTTGAAATTACAGGGCTTGGCATATCAGAGTCTCTTTTGGTTGGTGCATTAACAGGTGTCTTAGGGCAGATAGGAGATATGTTTGAATCTGTGGGAAAGAGATTCTGCCAAGTTAAGGACTCATCAGGTCTTATACCTGGACATGGAGGTATCCTTGATAGGATTGATAGTTTTATCTTTACAACCCCTTTTTTATACCATTACATAACAGGGATAAGGCTATAGTTAATTGGTCTAAATCTTATAAGGAGAGTAAAGGGTATTGAAGAAAAAGGTTCTTATATTAGGTTCAACAGGTTCAATAGGAAGGGCCACCCTTGAGGTAATTGAAAACCAGAGGGATACCTTTGAGGCCTCAGGGATAGTATGCAGGGATAATATCGGGCTTTTAAATAAACAGATTGAGCTGTTCAAACCCCAGTATGTATGTGTGTTTAACAAGAAACAGGAAAAGGATGTCTCATTTGATAAAAAGAGACTCTTCACAGGCATTGAAGGCATTTTAAGGATGATAAATACAGACGTGGATATTGTGGTGAATGCACTGCCAGGTAGTGCTGGGCTTATCCCCACTATCGAGACTCTAAAGGCAGGTAAAATTCTTGCCCTTGCCAATAAAGAGAGCCTTGTAATGGCAGGAAGGATTGTTTCAAGGCTTGTGAGTGAATCCTCTTCAAGATTGATACCTGTTGATAGTGAACACTCTGCCCTTTATCAACTATTGAAGGATATAAACCCTAAGGACCTTAAGACCATAACCATCACCGCCTCAGGTGGGCCTTTCAGAAAACATAAAAAAAAGGCCCTTGAGCTCGTGAGTCCTGAAGAGGCCATGAATCACCCCACATGGAAGATGGGCAAGAAGGTTACCCTTGACTCAGCTACACTGATGAACAAGGGTTTTGAGGTTATAGAGGCAAGATGGCTTTTTGACATAGGGCAGGATAGGATAAAGGTGCTGATACACCCGGAAAGTATAATACACGGTATGGTAGAGTTTATAGACGGCTCTTTTACTGCGTATATGGCTGTCCCTGATATGAAGATACCCATATCATACGCCATAAATGAGGGGAATATAAGAAAACTGCCCTTTGAAAGCCTCTGTCTCCATGAATTAAAGAGGCTGACTTTTTACCCCCCTGATCTTGTGAGGTTTCCATCCTTACGGCTTGCATATGAGGCCTTAGATGCAGGGGATTCAGCCCTTGTGGTTTTGAATTCTACCAGCGAGGTGGCCTCCCAGGCCTTTGTAGAGGGTAAAATAAGGTTTACTGATATACCAATCCTCATAGAGGAGGTCTTGGATAAACATGATATCATTCCTATTATCGATGATTTAGAAGTTGTTTGGGAGGTTCACAGCTGGGCAAAAGAAAACGGAGAAAAAATAATTAAGGATAAAAGATGATTAATTTTGACAATGTAATAAGCATAATCTATGGGATAATCGCCTTAAGTCTTCTCATATTTGTCCATGAACTGGGACACTATATCGTTGCCAGGCTTTCAGATGTGAAGGTCCTGGCATTCTCTTTAGGTTTTGGAAAGAAATTGATAAGTGTCAAAAAGGGTGAGACAGAGTATGCCATATCTGCGATACCCCTTGGAGGCTATGTAAAGCTTTTAGGTGAATCACCGGATGATGAGATAAAGGAAGAGGAGATGCACAGGGCCTATTCAAATAAACCACCTCTTATAAAGATGCTTATTGCCTTTACAGGGCCTTTTTTCAATATAGTCTTTGCCTTTATCCTCTTTTACATAGTCTTTATAAGCGGATATACTGTATTGTCCACAAAGGTAGGGGGTGTGGAAAAAGGCTATCCTGCTTATGAGGCAGGCATTCAGCAGGGTGATGTTATAATCAGGATAGATGGTGAGGATGTATCAGAATGGAGTGAATTGATGGAGGTCATGTCAAGGAAAGAAAAGACACCATTGATGTTTACCATAAAAAGGGGTGATAAGACCCTGGACCTTATGATATCACCAAAGGTGATTGAGGGTAAAAATATATTTGGTGAAAAGATAACAAGGAGGGTTATAGGTGTCACTGCCTCCAATGACTTTTTGAAAAGAAAGGAAAACCCGATAAGTGCTATTCCTAAGGCTGTTTATCAGACCTATTTTCTCTCAAAGGTTACAGTTGTTGGTATTATTAAGCTCATAGAGGGGAGCGTATCTCCAAAACAGATAGGAGGGCCTCTCCTTATTTTGGAGGTGGCAGGTAAGCAGGCAAAGGAGGGAAAAAAGAACCTCATATACTTTGTGGCAATAATAAGCATAAATCTGGCAATAATAAATCTTTTGCCCATACCCATCCTCGATGGCGGACATATACTATTTCACCTTATTGAACTCATAACAAGGAGAAAGGTCTCCCAGCGCTTTATAGATATATCCCAGAAGGTAGGCATGGGGATACTCATAGCTATTATGGCCCTTGCCTTTTTCAATGACATAACGAGGATGTTTTTTGGAAAATAGGATTACCCTTGGTATAGATAACTCACTTGATTGCCTGTCCATTGTCCTGTCTAATGGACAGAGGATAATAGAAGAGAGGCATATTAAGGGCGATAAGTCACCTTCAGAGATAATAGCAGTAAGGGTTTTAGAGACCCTTGAAAATAATGGGCATTCTATAGACGATATAGAACTCCTTATAGTTACCTTGGGTCCAGGGTCATTTACAGGTATAAGGGTGGGTCTTGCCTTTTGCAAGGGATTAAGTTCGGGCAAGAATATACCTTTGGTCGGTGTCCCAACCCTTGATGTCCTTGCAGCCTCTTTTGCCTTTATGGATGGATATTATGTTTTTCCTGTAATAGATGCAAAAAAGGGCGAGGTATTTTCTGCCCTTTATTTCATAAAGGATAAAGAGATAAAAAGGGTAACTGGTTTTTTGTCAAAAAAACCAGAGGAAGCAGTCAAGACCATTAAGGCACCCTGTATTTGTCTTGGAACTGGAGTTGATATTTGCATGCCCTATGTTGAAGATTCAAATGAAATCCTGTTTATCAAACATGGCTTTAAGAAGGTCACAGCAGAGGCATTGATAAGGGAGGGACTTAAAAAAAGCCAATCTCCAAAAGGCAATATCATCGAGGCTATTTACGGTAGAAGGTCAGAGGCAGAGATAAAATTCAACTTAGAGGCATTATAAAAAATCCTTTAAGCACTGGAAGACCTATGAGAGTCCTGTTAAAGATCTCAAATTAAAGGTCTCAAAATTAATCCCTCCATGGTTAGGTTAATTTCAATGTATTATAAATTTTACAAAAACCTTTAATTGATGACCATGTAGAGTTGATTTAAATTGCTTATATCTTTACAATCTGTTATAAAATTAAGCTGTTTCGGCTATATGAATATAGAGGATTTTGATTACTTTTTACCTGAGGGTTTTGTCGCCCAGTATCCGGAAAAAGATAGAACATCCTCTCGTCTTCTTGTCTATGACAGGGAAAAGGGTGCTATTGAACATAGGTTTTTTAAGGATATACTGGATTATCTAAATAAGGGTGATGTCCTTGTGTTGAATGATAGTAAGGTATTGCCTTCAAGGTTAAAGGCAAAAAAAACAACAGGGGGCGAAATAGATATTACCCTTGTGGAGAGGATAGAAAAAAATCGATGGTTCTGCCTCGCAAAAGGTATAAAAAGAGGTATATCAAGGTTTACTATCGACATAGGAGATGTGAAGGCAAGACTTGAAAGGGACAAAGAAGGGCAATTCTGGATTATTGATTTTGTGTATGAAGGCGATAGCATGGATCTTTTAAATAGATACGGGATGATGCCCCTGCCGCCCTATATAAAGAGGAAAAATAGAGAAGAGCTTGATTTTAATATGTATCAGACTGTATATGCCCATGAGCCAGGTTCTATAGCAGCACCAACAGCGGGTCTGCACTTTACTGAAGAGCTCCTTGACATGATAGAACAGAAGGGTATAAATATAGTGAAGATCACACTCCATATAGGGGTGGGTACATTTTTCCTCATAAAAAAACAGAATGTGGAGGAACATGTAATGCACAGGGAGTATTATATCTTCCCTGAGGGCACAAAAGAGGCCATAAAAAAGGCAAGAGCAGGTGGAAAAAGGATTATAGCATGTGGTACAAGCTCTGTCAGGACATTAGAATCTGTGTTTTTTGAGAATGGTGATGCACCCCTTAAGGGATATACAGATATATTCATCTATCCTGGATTTAGATTTAAGGTTGTAGACGGCCTTATTACAAATTTTCATCTGCCAAGGTCAACGCCTTTAATGCTTGTTGCAGCATTTACAGGTAGAGATGAAATCTTAAGGTGTTATAATGAGGCTATAGAGAAGGGATACAGATTTTACAGCTATGGCGATGCCATGTTGATTATTTAGAAGGTTTGATACTCGATGAAAGAAAAATACAGGATGACAGAATCTGCTAAAGGCATATATGACTCTACAGTCAATAAAGCCAAGAAAGGATTTTTTTAATGTCTATAGTCATTAGTCTATAGTCTGAATTTATGGTATGAAGGTTATTGAGATAATAAAAAAAGATAGAGATGCAAGACTCGGTATCTTAAAGACACCCCATGGAGAGGTAGAGACACCGGTGTTTATGCCTGTGGGGACTCAAGGTACCATAAAGGCTGCAACCCATAAGGACTTAAAGGAGATAGGGGTTCAGATGATACTGGCCAATGCCTATCACCTATATCTAAGGCCTGGTGATGGCCTGATTAAAGAGATTGGTGGCATCCACAGGTTTTCAGGTTGGGACAACCCCATACTTACTGATAGCGGTGGTTACCAGATCTTTAGCCTTGGAGTTTTAAGGAGATTAAAACCTGAGGGTGTTGAATTCCAGTCCCATATAGATGGCTCAAGACACTTTCTCACACCTGAGAGGGTGGTGGAGATACAAAAAAATTTAGGATCAGATATATGGATGTGCCTTGATGAATGCGTACCATATCCATCTACATACGAATACACTGAAAAATCAGTGGGGCTCACATCAAGCTGGGCAAAACGGAGCAAAGAGGCAAAGAAAAATGGTGACGGTATACTCTTCGGGATAATACAAGGTGGTTTCTATAAAGACCTGAGGATAAAGTCTGCAAAAGACCTAATTGATATGGATTTTGATGGTTATGCCATAGGGGGCCTAAGCGTTGGTGAGCCAAAGAGTCTCATGTGGGAGATGGTAGATGCGATTATAGGGCTTCTACCTGAGGATAAGCCAAGATATCTCATGGGGTTAGGTTTCCCAGAGGACATTGTGGAGGGTGTAAAAAAAGGTATTGATATGTTTGACTGCATAATACCAACCAGGGTTGCAAGAAATGGTGGGCTTTTTACCTGGGAAGGCAAGATCAACATAAAAAATGCAAAGTATCAAAGAGACACAAGGCCTATAGACGAGAACTGTGGATGTTATACATGCAGGGCCTACTCGAGGGCATACCTGAGACACCTCATTGTATCCCACGAATTAACGAGCTTTTATCTCAATACCCTGCATAATATATATTTTTATAATGAACTCCTCAAAAAAATAAGAGAGGCAATAAAGGAACACAGGTTTGATAGATTTTATGAAGATTTTAGATTAAAATGGAAGGGAGGTGAGTTTTGTGATTAATATAGCCTATGCCATGGGTAATCAGGCAGCATCAGGAGGTCAGGCAGGAGGGCAGCAGTGGATGGGTCTTCTGCCACTGGTGCTTTTAATCGTTGTTTTTTATTTTTTACTTATAAGGCCCCAGCAGAAGAAGGCAAAACAACAAAAGCAGTTTCTTGAGAACCTGAAAAAAGGTGATGATGTTGTGACTTCAGGGGGCATTTATGGTAAAATAACAGGCATTACAAATGATACTGTTACCCTTGAAATCGCTGAAAAGATTAGGGTAAAGGTATTAAAATCTGCAATAGTAATGATGGCACCGAAAGGAGAATGATGTGGGAAGGTATGAAAATGTAATCATAATCAGTCCTGAACTGAGTAAGGAAGAAGAGGATGAACTCCTAAAGAGGATAAGAACAAACATTGAAAAGGCTGGTGGCAATATTGTAAGGATGGATGACTGGCAGGTAAGACGCCTTGCATATTCCATAAAAAAGAAGGACAAGGGCCACTATTTCTTTATCCTTTTTGATATAGAAGAGGGGAATCTAACTGGACTCGGTAGATTTTATAAAAACATAGATGCTGTCCTCAGGTATATGTTTGTCAGGGTAGATGATGATGAAAAAGGCCCTGATAAACCACCAGAACAGGTTGTCTTTGATGAATTGGAAGGTGAGTTTGCTTGAACAAGGTCTTCCTCTCAGGGGTCATAGACTCTGATGTAGAGGTTTATTTTTCGCCTAAAGGGGATAAAATATTCATCTTTTCTCTTTTTATAGAAGAGGGGAGATTTTCAATTGAGGTTGTTTATAAAAATAAAGGGACATCAGATGTCTTAAACCTTAAAAAGTCAGATAAGGTGGTTGCGTCAGGTGCCCTGATAAAGGCAAAAAAGGTCAACCAGGATATCTTTAGGTTGGAGGCTAACAAATTATTTGTAACGGAGGTATAGATGCCAAGATTAACAAGGCCAGCAAAGTCACAGGATTCACAAAAAAAGCGGGTCTATATGAGAAAGAGGTTCTGCAGATTCTGTCAGGACCCAAATCTTATAATTGATTACAAAGACCCGAAGCTTCTTAAGAACTTTATAACTGAGAGGGGAAAGATAATGCCGAGAAGGATGACAGGGACATGTGCTAATCACCAGAGAAAACTCAGGGATTCAATAAACATAGCCCGACATATCGCCTTTCTTCCCTTTACAACACTCTCAAAATAATGGAGGAGTTCAATGAAGGTAATACTTACAGAAGACTTAAAGGGAACAGGAAAAAAAGGTGATATTATAGATGTGAGGGATGGATACGGCAGAAATTATCTCCTGCCCAGGGGTCTTGCCCTGCCTGCTTCTGAGGGGAATGTAAAGAGATTTGAACATATCCTCCAAGAATATGAGAAGAAAAAAGAAAGGGTTTTAAAGACTGCAGGAGAGGTAAAGGCAAGGCTTGAGGAGATTACCTTGAGTATAAAGATGAAGGCGGGCCAGGATGGGAGGCTCTTTGGCTCTGTGACCCCCAAAGACCTATCAGAGACAATAAAAAAGTCCACTGGATTTGAAATAGACAAAAAGAGCATAAAGATAGAAGAGCCTATAAAGTCAACGGGTATGCACACATTCACAGTCCATCTCGAAAAGGATATAAATGCCTTAGTAAAGATTGAGGTAGAAAAAGAAGACTAATATGCCCAGGGGTAAAAAAACTCAGCATGGACAACAAGTCAGGCTGCCTCCTCAGAATTTAGAGGCAGAGCAATCCCTCCTTGGGGGTCTCCTTGTTGACAATGAGGCCATTAACAGGGTTATTGATATGGTGTCGCCTGAGGACTTTTACAAGGATGCCCATGCTAAGATTTACAAGGTCATCACAGACCTCTATGAGCGTAACGAGGCCATAGACTTGATTACTGTAAGCAGTTATGCCAGAGACAGGGGCCTTATAGAGGATATTGGGGGTATTGCATACTTAAACGCCCTTGTTGACATGATGCCCACATCTGCGAACATCACCCATTATGCCAAGATGATAAGGGAGAAGGCCCTTGTGAGGAATCTAATACATGTGGCCACCCAGATCATAGAAAAGGGCTATGAGACCGATACTGATATAGATACATACATAGATGAATCAGAGAAGATGATCTTCCAGGTGGCAGAAAAAAAACTAAAGCCTGCTTTCTTTCATGTTAAAGATATAGTAATGCAGAGCATGGTGACTATTGATAAACTCTACCATAAAAAGCAGACAGTCACAGGGATCCCCACGGGTTTTATAGAGCTTGACAGATTGACAAGCGGGCTACAGCCATCAGATTTGATTGTAGTTGCTGGCAGGCCAAGCATGGGTAAGACAGCCTTTTGCATGAATATTGCCCAGAATGTCGCTATGATGGATGAAAACCCAGTGCCTGTTGGTATATTTTCGCTTGAGATGTCTAAAGAACAGCTTGTAACAAGACTTCTCAGTTCAGAGTCAGAGATAGAGCATTCAAAGTTAAGGACAGGGACATTTTCATTAAATGAATGGCCAAAGCTTGTTCAGGCTACTGGTAAGCTATCCAAGGCCCCTCTTTTTATAGATGATTCACCATCTATGGGTGTCTTAGAGCTTAGGGCAAGGGCAAGGAGATTAAAAAAGGAACACGGGCTTGGGCTCATTATAGTTGATTATCTTCAATTAATGCGTGGTAGGTCCAATGCAGAGAGAAGGGAACAGGAGATATCAGAGATATCCAGGTTTTTAAAGGCCCTGGCAAAGGAATTAAATATACCGGTTATTGCCATCTCACAGCTAAACAGGGCGCCTGAGCAGCGTGAAAAGGAGAACAAGAGGCCGAGGCTTGCAGATTTAAGGGAATCTGGAGCTATTGAACAGGATGCAGATGTAATAATGTTTATCTACAGGGATGAGGTTTACAATAAAAGTCCTGATAATCCCAATAAAGGTGTGGCAGAGGTGATAATAGGTAAACAGAGAAACGGGCCAACAGATACAGTAGAGCTTGCCTTTCTTGACAGGTTTGCGACATTTAAGAATCTATACAGGGAATGAATATACCTAATCTTTTTTCTGTATTTCGTCTGTTCATCACAATATTCTTTATAATGGCTGTTAATCAAGGAAGATTTAATTTAGCCCTTTGTCTTTTTATTGCCCAGGGTCTAAGTGACCTCCTTGATGGTTTTCTTGCCCGTGTCATGAAGGCCAAGACTTATTTAGGTGCCATTCTTGACCCTATGGCAGATAAGGTAATGCTTGCCTCTTCCTATATCGTACTGTCAATAAAGGGTTTTATACCTCTATGGGTTACATCTATCATAATATTAAGAGATTTCCTCATAGCTACAGGTTTTTTAATCTTATATATGCTTTCATACAAATCAAGACCCTCGCCAAGCATCTTGAGTAAACTCACCACCCTCTTCCAGATAATGACAATCGTATATATACTCTGGTCCGATAAAAGGGAATATAAAGATTGGCTATTTTACAGCACCATTGTATTAACAGTTCTATCTGGTTTTCAATATATGGCAAGGGGTTATAAGACCGTAAGGGCTAAAGAAAACAATTGACAAGGCAAGGATTTCAAATTAGTATTAAGATTATTTAAAAAGGAGGGAGCTATGTCTTACAAGGTTGCCATTAATGGTTTTGGAAGGATTGGGAGGCTTGTGTTGAGGGCAGGGCTTGCCAATAAGAACCTTGATTTTGTTGCAGTTAATGATATTACTGATCCAAAAACTCTGGCTCATCTTTTCAAATATGATTCTGTCCATGGTATATTGGATGCTGATATAAAGTCTACAGAAAGCTCTGTAATAATAAATGGCAAAGAGATTAAGGCTTATTCTATTAGAGAACCAGAGTCTCTTCCCTGGAAGGATCTTGGGGTAGATGTTGTCCTTGAGAGTACAGGAAAGTTTACAGACAGGGCAGGCGCAGAGAAGCATATAAAGGCAGGTGCAAAAAAGGTCATCATATCTGCACCTGCTAAAGCACCTGATGTAACCTTTGTGCTTGGTGTTAATGAAGAGGTGTATGATAAGTCAAAACACCATGTGATTTCAATGGGTTCATGCACAACCAACTGTCTTGCACCTATAGCAAAGATACTACAGAAAGAATTCGGTATAGAAAAGGGTCTGATGACTACTATACATGCATTTACAAACGACCAGGTGGTTCTTGATGAGCCCCATAAGGACTTAAGGCGTGCAAGGGCAGCCGCCCTTTCCATGATACCTACCACAACAGGTGCAGCAAAGGCAATGTCAGAGGTTATACCTGAGCTTAAGGGAAAGCTCGATGGACTCGCCATAAGGGTGCCTACACCCAATGTATCCATAGTTGATTTTGTGGCCACCCTCTCTAAGAACACAACCAAGGATGAACTTATAGCCAAATTCAAAGAATATGCTGCAGGTCCTATGAAGGGCATACTTCTGTGCTCTGAAGAACCACTGGTATCCTGTGATTTCAACGGCAACCCACATTCATCGATTATAGATATCCCCAATATTACTGTTATTGGTGGTAATATGGTAAAGATTTTATCATGGTATGATAATGAATGGGGCTTCTCTAACAGGATGGTAGAGCTTCTCTCTTTTGTAATGAAATGAGAAAGATTGTCAAAATGTTTAAAGAAAGGATAGGTGGAAGATGAGATATATTGACCAGATTGACATAAAAGATAAGAGGGTATTTATCCGTGTAGATTTTAATGTACCCATGGATGACAAAGGCAACATCACTGATGATACAAGGATCAGGGCCCATCTTCCCACTATAAACTATGCCATTGAAAAAGGTGCCAAGGTAATAATCGGTTCTCATCTTGGAAGGCCCAAAGGAAAAAGATCAGAGGCCTTTTCTCTTAAGGCTGCGGCAAAAAAGCTCTCTGAAATTGTTAAAAAGGATGTGCTTTTTCTTGATGATTGCATAGGTGAGGCAGTGGAGAGGGCAGTGTCCCAAATGAAAAGTAGTGACATAGTCCTCCTTGAGAACCTGAGGTTCCATGACGGGGAGGAGAAGAATGACCCAGAATTTGCAAAACAGCTTGCAAGGTTATGCGATGTGTATGTAGATGATGCCTTTGCCGTATCCCACAGAAAGGCAGCCTCTAATACAGCGATAATAGATTTTGTGGATGTGTGTGTTGCTGGGTTCCTCTTGAAAGATGAGCTTGCCTATTTTGATAAGGCCATGGGAAATCCTGTAAGACCCCTTGTGGCAATCATAGGTGGTGCTAAGGTATCTGACAAGATAGGTGTCCTTGAAAAACTCGTTGAAAAGGTGGATAAACTCATAGTTGGTGGTGGCATGGCATTTACATTCCTTAAGGCCCTTGGGTATGAAATAGGCAATTCCATATGTGAAGAGAATATGCTGGATCTGGCAAAAGGTATAATGGATAAGGCAAGGTCAAGGGATGTTAAGTTCTACCTGCCTGTTGACTGTGTTGTAGCTGAAAAGGCATCAGAAGATGCAGAGACAAAGATATGCACTGTCCAGGAGATACCTAAAGGGTGGATGGGCCTTGATATCGGGCCTGCCTCGGTGTCTTTGTTTTCTACGGCTATACAGAATGCAAAGACAATACTCTGGAACGGACCTATGGGTATGTTTGAACTTGACCCTTTCAGTAG
>JAOAHW010000011.1 GCA_026415015.1 Syntrophorhabdaceae bacterium | reverse complement strand
GACCTCCTCTGACCTCAGGTATAACCCTTGATCTCAGTAATTAGTTTATACCCTTCTGGTCAGGACATTCATCCCTCAGATAAGGCATTAAAACTATGTTTAATAATATTACAATTTTAAAATAAAATCAATTGTCTTATGTGTCAAGGGCAAAGGTGCATAAAAATTTAGCCTATATATACCCTAATAGTTTCGATTAAAAGACCATTTTTAAGATAACCATGAGATTTAAAAACTCCTAATTGGACTATAGACTTCTTTCACTTATATGATACAATAAATATCTACAGGAGAAATCATTGGGCTTTCTTTGCTGCACAAAAAAGATAATAGAGCTTCTTAATGTTAAACCTGAAATCTATATACCAGAAAATGACCCCTCTTTTCTCGGTCCATGGTATGTAAATCTCTTTTTCATAGAGAGAAAGAAATGCCTTATCTTTGTTAACTCAAAAACCCTGTTCCCTTTCATTGTTATAAACCAGACCAAAAAAGACATTGAGCAAATTGACCATATCTTCAGAAGAAATTTACTTAAACGCCTCCATGCTGAATCAATAAACACTGACATTATTGCTAGAACAATAAAAGATTATGAAAAGACAACAATTTGTAAAACCTCTAACAGAAGTATTCTGGGGTCGATGAATGAGTTTATCTTCCACTTTAGGGTCATCTGCGAGATGGAAGGGGGGCTGTCAAATATAGATGTAGATAAAGTAAATAGTGAGATCGCTGGTAATATAATGAAGCTCAATAATGAATATATAAGACCAAAAGATGTTTTGGTAGAGATTATAGATAGCTTATTGAACCGCTGGTCATAGATGAATCCTTATTATAGAAAAACCGAATGTATAAAAAGAAATTGCCAGATAGTTCAAGACTATAATATAAGTATTTTTGCTGCTTTACAATAAACGAAAAAAATGAGCAGTATATCATGTAACCTATTACTTTTGATTTATCAATTTAACTGTGATGTCACCATGGATAAAATTGTTTTTCCAGCTTGTCTTGGACCTACAATAATTGTTATCTCGGGCTTAGTAAGATGCTTTCTTATTTCGTCAAGAAGTTTTCTTTTTTTTATTTTTCATTTCAGCACGAGAAAATTAAAATAGCTATATCAAAATTATCGGTATATAAAATGCCTACCTAAGGATAAAGAAAAAATCATTAAAGCATTAAACAAAATAACGGCCGTTTTTCAAATTAGCGAAAATCAGAAAATCAAAAATAGTAATGAAATAGTAATGAGTTTTGAAAAGCCAAGTAGTTGAAATCATTAGATTTCATGGCGGAAGTGCATGGGAATCGAACCCACCCACCACCTCGTCAGCGGTGCACTGGTTTTGAAGACCAGGAGACCCACCAGGCGCCTTGGCACTTCCGATTGGTATAATCTATTAAATGTAGAGATGGTTGTCAATGGATTCATGGTTGTAAAGGCTTTTTAAAGTCTCCAAAAGCCTTGATATACCTTCATCACCTGTCTTTACAATAAAGGCTCAAGGTTAAGGCACGGGTGACCCTTTTCTGTGATATAGGTCAATACCTCATCCTCTGTCAAAGCCACGGTCTCGTCTGCTATTAAATCAGGGAGATTTGGGATGCCAAGTTCTTCACCCCTTTTCTGAAGCCTGTCTCTTAGTTCTTCTTTTAATCTCTTGGGCATCCACACAAGCCTTAATATACCTCCATCACCTTTTAAAAATTTCCTCTGTGTTATGTTGTATTTGCTATGACCGAGAAAACCAGGTGTCTGGGCGCCTCCCCCCACAGAGCCTGCAAGGGTTGTAAACTTCATGCCACATGGTGTCATATCATTAAAATCCCTGTCCACTGTCATAATACCATTACACATGGGTAGTATGGCTGCAATACATTCGCAGCAGCCACAGGTGGTCATAGGGTCTACCATGAGGCTGTAGAGGCTTACACTCTCAATCTTCTGCCTTGATGCCCTGCTTATATATTCATTGCAACCCTTAAACTGTCCGTATCTCTCATTGATACACTCACCTTTTTTTACAGGCTGGTTTGGCCCCTCAGGGTTTATCTCATAGGCAGCACGGCAGTCAAGCCAGTTGTATGCCCCACATAAGCCTGTCCTCTCAGGACTCACAATGCAAACATGACTCGGGGCAAAGGACTGGCAGAGTATGCAGGAATAAAAGGTATCCACAGTCTCATCTGTCATGCCCTCTATCCTTGCGTCCCTGTATGCGTATGATGCCCTTGCCATATCCAGTATCTCCCTCACCTTATCTTCATCTGTGTATATCTTTATCTGGACCTTGTCGAAGATGGCACCAAAGTCCTGATGATATTTTGCATGGATTATCTTTCCTATGTGTTCAAGCCTGAAGCCTTTTTCTACTGCCTGTTTCGATATACGGATCCAGGCAATATCACGCTGGCCTATGTGCATTATCCCCTGTGCCTGATTTATCAGATGATGGTTCTGTCTCTCAAGGATGGGTTCAAAGTCCTCCTGAAAGTTTCTCCCTGCCACCTCTGCCACCATGGCAAAATGGAGCCTCGACCCTGGCTCTACATCTGTAATATCCTTTCCTATGACATCAATCCTGCCGTCTTCTACCTCATCCATCCTCTTTGATGTAGTCCATTCAACAGCTATTGTCCTGCCTCCACCCATCTCAAGGTATATGTCCTCACCACGGACCCTCTCTCCTTCAAAGGCAGGGCCATAGGACACAGGGATAGGCACCTTTGATACCTGTACCTTAAGACCCCTTACCTCCACTGCCTTCTGGACAATATGTTCATGGGGGATATTGGATACCACATGCTCATAAGTACATATACCTGTTGGCAAGACCTGTGGAATAGGTGTGTCTGCAATGGTAGGGAAACCCCAGTTTATTGCCCCTGCTGCATTGGCATACCATTCATCTGTCACATCCCCAAGGGCAAGGACAAATGCATAGGTCCTGTCCTTGTTGTATATGAGATTTTTTCTGAATTCTCCAGGTTTTATACCCCCGAAGGCCATAGCTACCCTACATGCAAAGCCTATGGCAAAAACCGCAGCAGATATATCAGGGCCAAAGGATACAAGCCTTGTGGGCCAACCTATCTGAACACCTGCCTCTACAAGCTGCTCAGCAAACCTCTTACCTTGATTCTCACCGCACATAAAGACATAGAGATTTTTCTCCTGAAGCTCTAAGGCAATCCTTGATGCTGTATTAGGGTCAGGGGCAGCACCTGCTATAGCTGCAAAACCAGGGGCTGTGCCGTCAACAAACTCAACACCCCTTTTCCTGAATATGACATCATTGGCTGCACCAAGCCATATCCTTCCACCTGAAAGGTCTACATCCTCACAATTGGCAAGGTAAAAATCAGGGTCTTCAAGATATCTTATTGCCTCTATTATCTCCTCGGCAAATAACGTGGCCATACCAGCATCAAGGGCAGGGGCAAGATACGGCAGTGGTGTATTCTCCTTAACAGGAGGCGGGGTAAGCCTTTCACATAACTCAAGTACACTCTTTGCATCCCTTATCTTTGATACTCCTATGCCTGTTATGGCGTATATAATGGGGAGATAATAGGCAGTGTTGGGAAAGCCTATCTCCTGGTCAGGACCAAATCTATCTAAGGCCTCACTATAACTTTTCTTTGCCCTTTCAAGGATTTTATGGGCACCCCGTATAGCTGCAGATGCTATTATCTTAGACATATGACCTCCTTCTCATCCCAGGGCCCTTCTCATGGCCATATCAAAAAGCACCCTCTCCCTTGCCTTGTCTATCCCTAAAGCCTTTCTCTTTTTATCTATATGTTCAATCATAAGATGTGCAGCCTTTACAGGGTCAGGTTCATAGGCCCACATACCCTTAAACATATCCTCGTAATCCTTAAAGAGATGTTCTGTCACCCTGTCACTACCCAAGGTAGGCCATGTGGTCCCAAATACAGTGAATATACCTGATGCCACAAAATAATGGCCTATTGCCAATGCCTTCTCGCTCATCCACTCAGGGGCTGCCCCTGCTGCAGGGAGATCAGAGAGGTCATCACCGAGACCCCCTTCCTTAACCATGGCTGTAGCTGCAACGAGTATCCTTGAGTTGTCTACACATGCACCCATATGGAGGACAGGTGGTATACCCACTGCCTCGCAGACCTCTTGCAGTCCTGAACCTGCGTATTCTTTCGCTGCCTCAGGTGTGAGAAGCCCTGCCTTGCCACAGGCCATAGCAGCACATCCTGTGGTTAATACAAGGACATCGTTTTTAATAAGCTCCTTTATCATGGTCAGGTGACCTGAATCATGGGGTGTCCTTACATTGTTGCACCCCACAACACCAGCAACACCCCTTATCCTGCCGTTTATAATGTTGTCATTTAAGGGCCTGTAGCTTGCCCTGAAAAGCCCGCCAAGAAGATAATTTATGGTCTCATGACTGAATCCCACCACTGTGTCCTGTTTGTGGTTTGGTATGTATACGGCATGTCTCCTGTTGGGATAGTTCTCTATGGCAAGCCTCAGTATCCTCCTTGCTGTATCAAGGCCATTTTCAGGATGGAATTCTATATGCTCTGCACCCTCAATCTTTGCCCTGTCTGATGTAGTTATGAGCTTTGTATGGAAACACTCTGCCACACCCATAAGGCCCTGCATCTCGCATTGGACATCAACGGTCATGAGCTCCACTGCCCCTGTGATAATGGCCAGTTCCTGCTGCAAGAAATTGCCTGCACAGGGTATACCATGCCTCATCAAGACCTCGTTGGCAGAACAGCACATGCCAGCAAGGTTGATGCCCTTTGCCCCTACTTTTTCTGCCAGCTTTCTTATCTCAGGCTCTCTGCTTGCTGTAACAAGGAGTTCAGGCAACAGGGGTTCATGGCCATGGACAACCATATTGACCTCATCCTCTTTCAGGACACCGAGGTTTATACTACCTAAAACTGGGACAGGTGTACCAAACATGATGTCCTGGAGGTCTGTAGATATCATAGAACCACCCCAGCCATCTGCGAGGGCGCATCTTGTTGTCTGGAGGAGTATATGCCTGTAGTCCTGATCAACACCCATATGGGTCCTGTGCATGACTTCCACTACCTCCCTGTCTATTCCTCTGGGAACAACAGCATACCTTCTCCATATCTCCTGCCTCTTCTTAGGAGCCTTATTCACATAGACAAGCTCACCCTTTTGTTTTCCAAATTCCCTCAATACCTTCTCGCCAAGCTCAATGGCTATATCATTTATATCCCTTCCCTCAACCTCTATATTAAAATCAAGGGCAACAGCAAGGAGTTTTACCTCATCCTTTATAGTAAAACCCTGGGCCTCACCTTGTGCGGTCTTTAAAAATGTCTCTGCCACCTCCCTTGCATGGTCACAGTGGGCTGCCACACCTGCTGCTACCTTTCTTGCAAAATTCCTTGCCACTACAGTATCGATTGTTGCACCACAGACCCCAATCCTATCCTTCTTGGTATCCTTTTTTGTTCTCGGGAGTCTACAGGGCCCCATGGCACAAATCTTACAGCAGCTCTCCTCTATGCCTATGGGACAGGGTTTGACCTCTTCAGAACGGGAAAATACTGTCTTTATATTTTCTTTAACTGCCTTTTCTATTAGCTCCTCTGTTGCCCTGTCCACTGTCTTTATTTTTCCTTCTGACATGAGGCCTCCCTTTCAAGTTTTCATAACCATCGAAGATACAACTATTTATCCACAGGGGGTTAAAAGATGTGCTCCAGAAATAAAATCTTTTTTTTAATTGGTCTCATTCTGCTGTCAATTCACCTATCATCTCTTTTATCAGCCTTACGCCTTCAGGGTGTCTCATAATCACTATATCTGCCCCTGCAATAAGAAGGCTCATGGCAGTTACAGACTCCATGAGTATGGACCTTCTTACCTCATTGCCAAGCCTTGGCTCTTCCTGCTCTGTGAGTCTTGTCTCCTTTGTCTTCCATACCTCCTGGGCAACATTACAGATAATAGGATACTGGAGCTTTGTATCCTCTTGGGTTAATGCTGCCATCCTGTCCCTTTCCATGACAGAATATGTATACTCAAGTCCGTATCCAAGACTCCCTGATGTAGGGTCAATTAAAATCTTTTCATCCTGGACACCAAGATTACCGAGGAGGATGTTCAGTTGTTTTGCCAGATTTACATCTATGGGCGTAGATGCCATGACCACCTGACTGTATCCTATAGCCATGGCACCTATCTGTTTATAGTTCTTTTCTGACAAAGGCCCAAGGGCTATGTTCTTACCCTCGCAGACCTCTGCAACACGCCTTAACAGGACAGCATCCTTATCATCGTTTGATGTGCCCCAGACTATCAAAGGGCAGTCAATTGCACCAGCCACCTTTTTGACCACCTCTACCACATCCTCTACATCCCTGTTCATACCATTGGGGTCAGCACTTTTAAGGTTTAGGGCAATCAATTCTGCACCGTATACATCAATACATTTTTTTGCCCACAGGACAGGGTCATGGAGGACATCCCTGAAGGGCTCTATTGCCCATTCCTGCCAGTCATCAGGCTCACAGTCCCAGACCTCAAAGGCCACCCTTGGGGGATTAGGCATATCACCCTCAAATGTATAAAAAGGGTAACAGCCCTCACCACCAATCTTTACTTGTCTCTCCCCGTAACCAAGGGTTACCTTTTTTATTTTCCCTGTATATCTTATCTTTGGAATCTCAAAACCCATCTATCCTCCCTGTTTATTTTTTTCACTTCCATACCATTCATTACTATACCAGTAACGTAGGGCGGTCTTCAAATATTTAATCCTTTCTTCCCTTGTAGCGAGTTTTTCCTTCCAGTCATATCGGGTATCAGGCTTACCCTCATCAAATGTCCCTGAAAGGACCTTCTTCTTTTTCCCATCAAAACCCTCTTTTTCCTCATACATATAATTGGCCATAAGACCCCCGTAAAGATAGACTATAGACTTAAAGACTATAGACCATAGAGTCAAAAAAATTGTTGAATAGATATTGGATAATCTTTTCATACCCTTTATTTGATCGTAACGTTATGACAATTTTAGGCTTCTCTTGGCAGCGTTTAGGGTATTTAACATGAGCATAGTTATTGTCATAGGCCCCACACCACCAGGTACAGGTGTGATTGCCGATGCCTTTTCTTTAACTGCATCAAAATCCACATCGCCGCAGAGCCTTGCCTTACCTTCCTGGGTCACCCCAATCCTGTTTACACCCACATCTATTACAACAGCACCCTCTTTTACCATATCAGCAGTTATTGCCTTTGGTCTTCCTGCAGCCACTATAAGGATGTCGGCACGCCTTGTATGGTACGATAAATCCTTAGTGCCTGTATGACATATTGTGACCGTTGCATTGGCACCCTTTGCCTTCTGACAGAGCATCATGGCAACTGGTTTTCCTACGATGTTGCTCCTGCCCACCACAACAACCTCTGACCCATCTATCTCTATGTTACTCCTTATGAGTAACTGCTGTATGCCATAGGGGGTGCAGGGATAAAATAGGGCCTCACCTATCATAAGCCTCCCTAAGTTTACTGGATGGAAGCCATCTACATCCTTATCAGGGTCTATTGCATATAACACCTTTGTTTCATTGATATGCCCAGGCAATGGTAGCTGGACCAGAATACCATGGATCTTTGGGTCCCTGTTGTATCTATCTATCAGGGCAAGGAGTTTTTCCTCTTGTATATCCTCAGGACAATCCTCCTGAACAGAATAAAAGCCCAGGTCTTTTGCGGTCTTTTGTTTTCCTGTTACATAACTGACAGATGCAGGGTTATTGCCTACAATGATTGTTACAAGCCCAGGGGATATCCCGTATGCAGATTTTAATCTTTCTGCCTCTTGCCTTATCTCATGCCTTATCTGTTGTGCCACCTCTTGCCCGTTTATAATCCTTGCAGACACCTATCTACCTCCTATTTTTTCAAGATGAAAAAATGGTCTTTTTAAATATTCTGTATGAATCATTCAGTGCCTTTGAATCCATGTGGAGTCTGAATATATCAATGTCTTCTGAATCATTTTTTGCAAGGATATAGTCATCCCTTATAAGACCATCTATATGTATGGCCTCTTTCTCAGCTATGGTAATCACTTGACTCTCATGACCATCCTTAACCCTATTGGCAATAAAATAGACATTTTTTATGTTCAGTTTCAACTCATCAATAAGACCCTTTATCCTTGCTGCTGTCTTTAGACCCCTTGGAGTAGGGTCAGATACCACAAATAGATAATCCACATCCTGGGTTACAAGCCTGCTCATATGTTCCATGCCTGCCTCATTATCTACAACAATATACCGATAATTCTTCTTGAGCATGTCAATAGACTGTTTTGCAAGGCTGTTGGCTGCACAGTAACAACCAGGCCCTTCTGGCCTGCCCATGACAAGCAGTTCAAACCCCTTCCCCTCTACTATGGACTGGTGGACCTTATATTCAAACCACACATCCTTTGTCATACCAGGAGGGACATCCTTTTTCATAAGTTCCCTTGCCTCTCCAATGGTGGAGTGAACTGTAACACCAAGGAGTTCATTCAGGTTTGAATTAGGGTCTGCATCCACAGCAAGGACAGGCGAGACCCTTGCCTCCTCCACAAGATAACGGATAAGCATTGCTGCTAATGTTGTCTTTCCAACACCGCCCTTGCCTGCTATGGCTATAACTTTCGGCATCACCTAACCCCCAATGTCTTACTAAACAACCTTAAATCAGTATGGGGCAGGAACATGGCTGCCATAAACTCTTCCATAAACCTGTTGTTATTAGTTAACTCTATATTTGTCATCATCCTTGCCACCCTTTCTGCCTCTGAGGCATATTCCCTTGATAGGGCAAAAAGGCTTGCACCCATAAGGGATGAGTTACCTATAAATACAAACCTCTCCAAAGGTAGTTCAGGTAATAGGCCTATAATCTGGGCCTTTGATGGATCCAGGAAATGACCAAAACCACCTGCAATGATTACTCTTTTTAGTTCATTAAAGTATAGACCTGCACTGTCCAAAAGCACCTTGCACCCTGCAAACATGGCTGCCTTTGCCCTCATAATGTTATCTATATCTATCTCAGTAAGACATATATCCCTCCCTGTCTGTGTCTCTTTACCATAACAGAGAACATATTCGTAACCGTCTTTACCTTCCCTTACCCTATCTGTTGGTAGTTCTCTGTTGAACCTTCCATTCTCTGTAATAATCCCTGCTGATAGCATCTCTGCAATGGAGTCAATCAACCCTGAACCACATATCCCAAGGGGTTTTGAGTGACCTATGGTCAGTATCATAGGCTCGTATGTCTTTTTGTTTATCCTAACCTGTTCTATTGCCCCTTTTGCCGCCCTCATGCCATGGCTTATCCCTCCACCCTCGAAGGCAGGGCCTGCTGAACAGGATGCGCACATGAGCCAGTCCTTATTTCCAAGGACTATCTCACCGTTTGTCCCTATGTCAATAAATAGGCTTATATCTCCTTCCTTTGCCATGCCTGAACTTATGACCCCTGCCACTATATCGCCACCCACATAAGAGGAAACACAAGGAAATAGATACAAAGGGGTATTATCGAGACCCTTTATACCTATATCCCCACCCTTTATGACAGGAGGGAAAACAAATGCAGGTGTATAGGGTGAAATCATTATATACCTCGGCTCCACACCTAAGAGGAGGTGGGTCATGGTTGTATTACCGGCACAAACCATATGGGATATAAAACTCCTTTCTATGCCTGCCTTATCTGTAAGTTCATCAATTATGAGGTTTATGGTCTTTACCACTGCCTCCTGGAGCCTTTTTAACCCCCCTTTTTTTCTCGTGTGCATAATCCTTGTTATCACATCATCGCCATAGCTTATCTGGGCATTGTAATCCGCTGATTCACCTATAACCCTTGACCCAGTTTTACTGCAATCCCATAGATCAATGATCTGACCACAGACAGTGGTTGTCCCTATATCTATTGCCAGTGCATACTGTTTTTTTGGGGTGTTGCCTACCTGGACATCTGTAATCTCAAGGCCCATATCTGTTTCTGCTATGGTCAATGTTACATCCCAACCTGAATTCCTAAGTAGTGATGGCAGTCTCTTCAAGATATTTAGGTTAATCTTTACATCCCCCATATTATGACTATTCTTCAACACCCTTATAAGACGCTCTGAGTCTGCCATATTATTGTCTATCCCTGGTGGCTCAAGGGTAATATTTATTTTATAGGCTACAGGGTCAGGGGATATACCACCTAAAGAGGCAAGACTATCAGGGGCAGATAGTATATTAGGGCTCTTTCGAGATTTCAATGCTGACCTATCTATCTGGGATTCAAGGGGTATCTCGAAGACTGCATCCCCTTTTATCCTGGTCTGACAGGCAAGGACTATATCTTCCCCATGCCCTGAAACTGATAGGGCTTGGTCTTGACAAAAGTCAACCCTACCTTCAACGAGCCTTACCTTACACCTTTTACATGTGCCATTGCCACCGCAGGATGCATTTATATGTACCCCTACATCCATGGCAAAATCAAGTAGATTTTCACCATCTTGTGCCAGATATGTGATATCGAGGGGTAGAAATCTTATCCTGTGTTTGTCCATCTTTAGGTCAAAAAATATAATTTTAACAGATTGAATATATTTTTCCAAATATATTTGCTTTTCAAAATAAAATAGATATGGTACAATCTCTTTAAATATTGGTCTATAGTTTTTTTTGAATTAAGCCTCAAGGAAACTATAAAAAATTCTTTTAAGGTTATCCATTTGGAAAAGATTTTTGTGGGTAGACAGCCCATACTAAATAGAAATGAGATCATATTCGGGTTTGAACTACTCTTCAGAAAAGGTACTACCAGCCAGGCAGGGGTAACAGATGGGACTGCTGCATCTGCCTCGGTTATTGTCCATTCATTGAATGACCTGGGTTTAAACAATATCATTGGTAAAAAAAAAGGGTTCATAAATGTCAATGCCGAGATACTATCAAGCGGTTTTATTGAACTACTACCATCGGATAATATAATCTTGGAGATCCTCGAAGATGTTGAGATAGATAATAAGGTTATCCAACTATGCAAATCTTTAAAGGAAAAAGGCTTTTGCCTGGCCCTTGATGATTTTGTCTATAGTGAATCTATTGAGCCCCTCATCCCCTTAGCTGACTTTATCAAGATTGATGTAATGGCATCAGAAAGAGATACCCTACCTGAGTTATTAAAGATATTAAAGCGACACCCTGTTAGGGTATTAGCGGAAAAAGTAGAGACAAAAGAGGATTTTGATTTTTGTACGAGACTCGGTTTTGAGTTTTTTCAAGGCTATTTTTTCCAAAAACCTGTTGTTATAGAGGGCTCTTCTGCATCACCTTCCCAGTTAATCCTCCTCGAGCTATTTAATGAGGTATCAAGGGAGAGCGATATTAATATCATAGAAAAACTCTTTAAAAAGAGCCCTGAACTGGATATTAAGCTTTTGAATTTTTTAAACTCTGCATCCTTTTATCTAAGACAGAAGATAAGCTCAATACGTCATGCCATAATGGCCTTAGGTTACAGAAATCTCCAGAAATGGATAGCCCTCCTTCTCTTTGCAAAACAAGGGGTTGATATAAAATCAAACCCCCTTATGGAGCGGGCAGCGATAAAGGGTATGTTTATGGAAAATATAGCCATGAGGATTACAAAAAACAGACATGAGGCAGACAGTGCATTTATAACAGGTATATTATCTATATCCGAGGCATTACTGGGTATGCCAATGGAAAAGATTGTGGATAAACTGAATCTATCAGAGGATATACAGATGGCATTGTTGCACAGGCAGGGGCTCCTTGGAGACCTGTTGTCTATATCCAGGATACTGGAAAAAGAAGATGTAACATGTATAACCCCTATATTGGAAAAATACAGGATAAACCTTGAAGAGGTATTTCAGTTGGAAATGGATTCAATTATGGGCTTCGAGAAAATGGAGACCCGGAGTCTATAAGTTTCAAAAAAGCTTCCTTATGGAGATTTCTCATATAACTGTGTAGTTAACATCACGCCTTAGCTGCCCTACTTTGGGATTCCTGGGCAAGCCTCAAGGCCTTTATCTTCATTAGCCTACTTGTATTTGACCTCTCCATCTCATCGAGCTTGCTGGTTATGTATTTTACTGTATCCTGCATTCGGGGAATCACTGTATACTCAAGGGCATTTACCCTCCTCCTTGTCTTTTCTATCTCACTACTCATGAGCCTCAGTGTCTCCTCGAGTTCTGCCATCTTAATTAGCACTGGCATAAAATCTTTAAGGCTAACAATAGCCCTGTCAAGCTCAGGCGATGTATGGATAAAGGAATACATGCCCTTAACATCCCCGAATTCAAAACCCAATTCAGGGACAACCACGCCCATAACCCTTTTTCTCTGTATGGTGAGCTTTAAGTCCTGCCTTGTGCCCTCTAAGGCATCCTCGGTTATCTGTCTTGACGATGTTATCTCAGATATAACAAAAAGTTTCAGGATTTCAGGTAACCTTCTATCCACCTTCAGTCGATACCTTCTGTACTCCTCTGCAAGACCCATGAACTCCTTCATAAGACCGTCAAGCTTGTCTTTCAAGAGTTTATGGCCTCTTATGGCTACTACGAGTCTTTTCCGTAGCCTTAATAACTCCATCCTCGTAGGGTTAACAGGAAGCCTTGCCATATCTATCCCTTAGGTAGGTATTTTTCTATGTATTTATCCCTGACCCTTTTCAGTTCACCCCTTGGTAGCATAGAAAGGAGCTCCCATCCTATCCTCATACTCTCTTCTATAGAACGGTTTTCATCCTCACCCTGCCGGACAAACCTATCCTCGAATGTATCAGCAAACTTAACAAAGAGCAGGTCTGTCTCACTTAAGGCAGACTCACCTAAAACCACTGCAAGCTCTTTTGCATTCTTTCCCCTTGCATAGGCCGAATATAGCTGATTCATAAGGTCTGCATGGTCTTCCCTTGTCTTACCATCGCCTATACCTTTATCCTTTAAACGGGATAAAGATGGTAAGACATCTACAGGTGGATATATGCCTCTGGCATTTAGACCCCTGTGGATTATAATCTGACCCTCTGTTATGTAGCCTGTAAGGTCAGGGATGGGATGGGTCTTATCATCCTCAGGCATGGTTAGGACTGGTATCTGGGTGATGGAACCCTTTTTCCCTTTAATCCTCCCTGCCCTCTCATATATTGTGGACAGGTCAGTATATAGATATCCTGGGTAACCCCGTCTGCCAGGCACCTCCCTTCTTGCTGCAGATATCTCTCTTAAGGCCTCACAGTAGTTTGTTATATCAGTCATTATCACAAGGACATGCATATCCTTTTCAAAGGCAAGGTATTCTGCGGCAGTGAGGGCCATCCTCGGTAATGCAATCCTCTCTATAGGAGGGTCATCGGCAAGGTTAACAAATACAACAGAGCGTTCAATCGCCCCTGTTCTTCTGAAATCAGCAATAAAAAACTCTGCCTCCTCAAAGGTAATACCCATAGCTGCAAAGACAACAGCGAATTTCTCACCGGTCTTGAGGACCTTTGCCTGTCTTGCAATCTGGACAGCAAGCCTTGAATGGGGTAATCCAGAACCTGAGAAAAGTGGCAGCTTCTGTCCCCTCACAAGGGTATTCAAAAGGTCAATGGTAGATATACCTGTCTGGATAAACTCATTGGGGTAGTCCCTGGAAAAGGGGTTCATGGGGCTGCCATTTACATTGAGATATTTTTCAGGTATTATGGCAGGGCCATCATCAATGGGACGACCAAAACCATCAAATACCCTGCCCAGCATCTCCATTGACACACCGAGTTCCATACCCTTGGCAAGGAACCTCACCTTTACATCCTGGGGGGAAAGGCCACTTGTACCTTCAAACACCTGAACCACTGCCCTGTCACCGCTCACCTCAAGGACACGGCCTCTGCGCATTGAGCCATCCTGAAGCCTTATATCTGCCAGTTCCCCATAGGTCACCCCCTCAACACCTTCAACAATCATAAGGGGGCCTACAATCTCTGTTACAGTCTTGTACTCCTTTGCAATCACAACCATCTTAACCTCACCATGTTAATGAAACAATAGAATTGTCTATCTTTTTCTCAATGATGTTGAACTGTTCAAGGTCGTCTTCAGGTATGAGCTTTGCCCTGGCAATATCATCCAGAACCTCAAGACCTGTAAGGGCCACCAGTGTTGCCCCATCTTTAAAGGCCTTTTTTATCTTCTCATAATAGTACAGAATCAACCTCAAGAGCCTGTATTGCTTTTCTATGGAGGTGCAGGTATCAATATCATCAAAGGCGTTCTGATGGAGAAAATCCTCCCTTATCATCTTTGCTGCCTGGAGCAACAACCTGTCCTCATGGGGTAAGGCATCTACACCCACCAGTCTCACAAGCTCTTCAAGCTCTGCCTCACGCTGGAGTATCTCCATGGCCTGTCTTCTATTTTGAGACCACTTACCATCAAACCTTTTATCTGCATGTTCATCTACTACATCCTGATAAAGGGAATAGGAGGTGAGCCAGTTTATGGCCGGGAAATGTCGGGAGAATGCAAGCTTGTCATCTAACCCCCAGAATACCTTAACCACTCTGAGTGTGGCCTGTACAACAGGCTCAGATAGGTCACCACCAGGCGGTGAGACAGCACCTATAACAGTAATTGCACCCTTTCTCTCATCAGAGCCAAGACATATAACACTCCCTGCCCTCTCATAAAAACTTGCTATACGGGAGCCAAGATATGCTGGATAACCTTCTTCTCCAGGCATCTCCTCTAAACGGCCGGATATTTCCCTCATGGCCTCTGCCCATCGGCTTGTGGAATCTGCCATAAGGGCCACTGAATAACCCATGTCCCTGTAATACTCAGCGATGGCAATACCTGTAAAGACACTTGCCTCTCTTGCTGCAACAGGCATATTTGACGTATTGGCAACAAGTACTGTCCTCTCCATTAGTGGTTCACCAGATGCAGGGTCTTTAAGATGTGGGAACTCCATAAGGACATCGGTCATCTCATTTCCCCTCTCCCCACAACCCACATATACAACTATCTGGGCATCGGCCCACTTGGCGAGCTGATGCTGCACAACAGTCTTTCCGCTTCCAAAGGGCCCTGGCACACAGGCTGTCCCTCCTTTTGTGATGGGGAAGAACATATCTATAACCCTCTGTCCTGTAACCATGGGTTCAATAGGTACAACCTTCCTCTTCACAGGACGGGGCTGCCTAACAGGCCACCTCTGTACCATGGTTATATTGTGGAGAGTGCCATCGCCTTCTATAACAGCCACTACCTCATCCACATTCCCTTTTAATGGCCCTATCTTTTTAATCACCCCAGATATGCCTGGTGGGACCATAATCTTATGGATAACAAGGTTACTCTCCTTAACAATGCCTAACACATCCCCTGGTTCTACCCTATCCCCTAACTTTGCAACAGGGTTAAAATCCCATAAGACCTGCCTGTCCAGTGCAGGCCTTTCAGCACCACGGACAATATATTCGCCAAACTCAAAGGATAGCTTGTCAAGGGGCCTCTGGACACCATCATAGAT
>JAOAHW010000235.1 GCA_026415015.1 Syntrophorhabdaceae bacterium | reverse complement strand
AGATGTGTATAAGAGACAGGGCTTAAGCTCCTTGATTAGTTTGGGCATAAGGAGGTCATTGACCTCAGGTAGGAGATAAAGGGTCACAACAGTGGCATCCCTGAGGTCTGTCTCAAAAAAATCCTCTTGTAGAAATCTCACCTTTTTACCTACCCCAGCTTTTTCTGCATTCTTTATGCCCTCTCCAAATAGCTCTCTATCGAGCTCTATGCCCACTCCATTTGCACCAAAATCACGGGCAGCAGCAATGACTATCCTGCCATCCCCTGAGCCAAGGTCATATACCACATCATTCATTCCTGTATCGGCAAGTTTTAACATCTCTTTCACTAACTTATGGGGTGTGGATGCAAAGGGGGTATCAGGCTGTGTCTTTTTCCCAGGTCTCGTATCACAGGCAGACAAAAATAAAATAAGAACAAATAAAAATAGTTTAAGTGCCCATCTATTAGCCATAAGTGTCTCCAAATCCTAATGGACAGATACATTTTTGTCAATAGTAAAGACGCATGATTATCATATTGATTGACAGAAAATACAGGATTGGATAGTCTATAATAAGAATACAATAGGCACACTCTCATGAAATATTATGATTGGAATGATGAGAAAAATGAGTTACTTAAAAAGTCCGTGGGGTTTCATTTGAGCAAGTTGTGCTGGCCATTGCCTCTGGTGATCTCATTGACCGCATAAGACATCCTAATCTAGAGAGATATCCCAACCAGCAGGTGCTTCTGGTCAAGATTGAAGACTACATATATTCAGTGCCTTATGTAGAAGATGATGAGAAGATGTTTTTAAAGACAATAATACCAAATAGCAAGGCAATAAAAAGGTTTTTTGGAGGTAAAAGGTGAAAAAAACAAGATACATAGATAAAGAAGAGATTGAATTAGCAAAATCCCTTGAGACAGAAGAATGGGTCTCAGACCTCACAAGGAAAGAAAAGAGGCAGTATGAGGAATATGCCCGCAATAGTCTTACAAAACAAAAGAGGATCAACATCCGGATGACAGAACTGGACCTGAGGAAAATCAAGGCAAAGGCAATTGAGGAAGGTCTACCCTATCAATCCCTCATCTCTATGCTGATTCATAAATACAATGAAGGGAAGATATCTATTCAAGAATGAAGACCTAAACCTCTCTGAAAGATTGTAAAATATCAAATTTAAAACCATTTTATCTTACAGCCTCTATACCCCAGAAGGTCTCATTGCGGGATGGGAATGTGGGTGCATACTGGAGCTCCATGCGTACCTGCCTGTCGAGCCTCTGGGGGATACCAAAGCGTATGGTCCCTTTATCTGTCTTCCACTCCATGATACGGATGAGTCTGCCTGTATTTACGTCATTTACAAAATTCGGTGTAAACTGGAGTTGCTCATATGTGTCAGAAGGAGGGCCAAAGCGTTTTAGAAGCACTGATTTTACCCGCTCAAATGTCTGAGATACAGTAGCCTGGTTTCCCACATCATCAAAGTCAATAATCAGGGCTGTCTTAGTCACTAATTTATCATCATGGACGAGGACAAGCCTCTGTCTCTGGTCTATCTCCTCAAGGAGCCTTGTCTCATAGACCACTATACCTGGTTGCATGATACCGCCTGTAATCCCCTGATCTGCAAGGCCTGTCATGGTCTTATCAAGTGGCTGACCTATGGCAAGGGGGCTAACAAGCTTTACTGTCTCTCTTACCTTTTCTGTTACCTCAGGGGTAGACATGGTAAGCCTCTGGAACATGGAGGCAACAGGTTTTCCTGGTTCTTTTTCCAGCTTGATGGTATAGAAAAAGGCTATCTTATATGCCTGTGTAGCTGACTGCCCGACGGTTGTCCCAGGTGTTGGGTCCCTGTCTGTATAATTTGCCTCTAAACCAAGAGTATGTGGACCTATGTTGTATCTGTAATTCAGGCCAAGATTGTTTGAGACCTCATTTATAGTCCCAGGGGCATAGGCATTCTGGGAAAAGAACCTTGCATTAAAACCTATCTGATGGGCCTTCTCTGCAAGTTGTATGGCAAGGCTGACTCCGTAATTATCCCTGTCCGTGGCATTACCACTTAATCTTTGATATATAAGACCAGGCGCTATGCTCCCTTTTAGAGAGCCGATACTTATGGCGTGTGTTGCGCTTATGTTTGTCTCATAAGTGCGCTGCTCTGCCCAATTAACATTATCGGTAAAATTTTCTACATTCCTGCCTGTGAGGGTCAGATTAGCTGCCCAGGTCTTCACAGGCATACTAAGATTAAGACTTATGTTTGATGTCCTTGTATTTGTTGTCCTGTCCCTATTCTTTGCATCCTGGATGAATGCATCTATGCTCGTTGTAATGGCAGGTATACCCTGGACAATAAAAGGTCCTGTAAGGTTTAGACCGGCAACATAGGTCTTTAGGGGATTCCCAGAATTGACACCATCAATAAAATTCTGCAACCGCCCCCTGATGTTCATCCCTCCTTTGAATCGCCACCCAGCGTGGGCCTCATATGCCTCATAATCCCTGTTTACACTGGAAGCATTGGGTTTATAATTCTTACCGTAGTTTTCATATCTTAAACGATATGTAAAGGGTGTGCCTGTATCAGCATTTAACTGGCCGAAAAGACCAAAACTGTCCTTACTCTTTTCTGTTGTTTTTGCATCAGGATTATAGTCACCCTTAAAATACGCCACCTCACCCTCAAAGGTAAGTCTCTGCCTTAATAGATTCAAGACCTTCTCACCTGTTATACTTCCAACCCACTGGTTTCTCGAGGGAAGCCCGTCCTTTATCTCACTTGCCCTGTGATTCTGCAGTAGGTTAATGGAGTAATTCCCCCAAGATTTATCCTCTATAAGATAGGATGCCCCACTATAGAGGTCGTTAATGGGGGTGAAATCCCTGTAGTCATCCCTACCTGTCCCTGTAAAAAAGAGTAGAGACTGTTTTCTGTCCTTTGATGCAAATGCAGGCTGTAGCTCTGCCTGAAGACCCTTCAATGACCTCTGTATTGTCCTTATGGTCATGAAGGAGAAACTATCGCCTACCTGGGTCCTGAAGGGGACAAATGCATCGCCCTTTTCCCATAAGAGGTTACCTCTTTCCAGGACAAAGCCATTATTTTGGCTCCTATAGCGTGAATCATTATATAGCATGTCAAATCTTCCCTGAAATAATTCATATTGCGATAGTCTCCTGGAGAAAGAGAGGTTCATCTCATTGTAGAACTGTCCACCTGTGTTCTGATAGGGACTACCTGCTGGATCCCCCCAGAAATCATAGTTCTCATAACGGGCTGTATTCTCTATAGTTATGGCAGTATCTTTGATTGCGCCTGATTCAAAGGCCCACACATTAAAACTCAAAAAGATAACTATTAGAAAAAGACTGACTGCTTGCCCGATCCTCACCTCTTTATCCTCTGCATAATCTTTATTATATATTCCTGTTCACCCTCTCTACGCTGAAACCCGTCTTTCGGGTCATTGTATTCTATCTGTGTCTTTGCTGTGACAGAGACCCTGCTTATAAGAAGATCCCCATCTGAGTCTTTCTTGACACCTTGATTTAAGACATTATAACTGCCTATGGAGATTATGCGGAGTTTTGCATCCACTGGTGCCTTTGCAGTCATAGTATCCATGAGCCTATCCTTTTCGTAGAAGTCTTTGCTAAGTGTCTTTGTCATATTAGATGTATTCCATGATGCGGCTATTGCCTCCATGGTCTTCTCCACCACCTGTCTGTCCACTGGGATAGGGGTCTTTATCTGTTCTACTCCCTCTGCAAGGGGTTCTGACACATAAGCAGGTGTCCTAATGGGCTGGATACGCCTTGTCTCCTGACTGTATAATGGGGTGGTTGTTATCAGAATAAAAAGACAAAAGATAAAAAACTTTGCCTGTGTCATCTTTGAGGTATTCATTTCCATTTTACCTGTCCTACAATGAGTTGGGCTGTATTAGGGTCTGAGGTGTTTCTATTGTATACCTTGAAAGTTATGGTTACCTTTTTACCGCTTGAATGGGTATATAAGACATCGTTATAGAAAACATTATAGGGTGCATTAAAATTGCTCGTGCCACTCCAGGTTGGTGCATCAGGTCCAAACTGATAGCTGCCTTTTAAGGCATTAAACCACACAGATGCGCTCTTCGATGGGTCGAATTTTGTGAGCTTACAGCTATTTGTAGCAGGGTCAAGGAGTATCCCTGCATAGGGACCACCTGGTGCCTTTGTATCAAAATTCATGGATTTATTGCTGCACTCGTCTACTCCAGAGGGTGATGGGCCTTTACTACCCGTTGTCTGGAATGCGCCCTTTACATCTACCCATGAGAAGGGGTTTGTATTGGCACCGGATGTGTACCATGTATTATAGACCTGTTCTATCTCATAAGAAAAATCACCATCTCCAAGACCTGGAGTCTGAACAATCCGATATTCACCAGGAGGTTGCCCCAGCCCACCAGGAGGTTGCCCCTGACCTTCTTCAAATCCAACGGGGATAATGGGTCTACCGGCTACAACACACCATTTTCTGTATTCTTTTTTCAGCTCTTCCAGGGCTTTTTTGTATGAGGAGTTTTTTCTTTCTATGAAGCTCGACGGTGTCTCCACCTGTTCTGAATAGGCATTGAAGGAAAAAAGGATAAGGGACAAGATTATAAATGTAACTCTTAAATTGCAGGTTGCGCTCCTCAGGGTATTTTTAGATGTTTTCTCC
>JAOAHW010000197.1 GCA_026415015.1 Syntrophorhabdaceae bacterium | reverse complement strand
GTCCTATAACAACCTGATTGGGTGGCAGTTGAGGTATGCCTAAGGCCTGTCTTAAAAGGGACAGGACTATCACTATCCTTGTAAAAGAACTCATAAGCAAAAGTACAGCCGGGGCAAATGCAAGTATTGTGAGCATTATGGCCACATTTATAAGGTTTCTACTGCCCTCTACAGTGCCCAGTGAACTTATGAGATCGCCCTTTTCAGCAGGCTTTGATTTTGCTGCCGGCTTCGCATCTACGATACACGGGATTAAAAGGAGCGAGAGGCTGAGCCACAATATAAAAATTATCTTCATTCTTCATTTTCCTTTTTCTTTTTCCACTTAAGAAGTGGTCTTATCTCCTTTTCACCTATACCGAGGACAAGCACATTGTCCTCAACCTCTACTATGGAGATGGTCTTTTTTGGGCCGAGATAGATGGTATCTACCCTTTTTAGCCTGTATGGAGATTTACCTTTTTTTATATTAAATTTCAGTTTTTCGCTATATCTGTACAGGAGGATCATCCCGGATACAATAAAGAGAAGGATGAAGATGACCTTTATAATATCAAGATAAGCTGACATTATCCTAGATGTTGAACCCTTTCCTTGGGTGTAATTATCTCGGTTATCCGAACCCCAAGCCTTTCGTTGACCACTACCATATCACCTTTGCCAAGGAGCTTATCATTTACATAGATATCCACTGGTTCTCCGGCAATCTTATTTAGTTCTATTGTTGAGCCTTTTGATAGAGACAGGAGTTCACCTATAACCATTTTTGTCCTGCCTATCTCAACAGATATCTCTACGGGAATGTCAAGGAGGCTGTCAAAATTTATCTCCACCTTCCTTGTCCCGTCTGCCTGTTGATTGTCTGTGGAAAAACTATCCATCTTCCCTCCTTATATTTTAGCGATTTGGCCCTTCTATCTGGACCGCCTTATTCCCCTTTAATATACCTGCCTTTCCCTTAAACTTTGGTTTGTCTCCCACAAGTATATCAATAGGGTCATTAACATATCTATCTACAACAATAACGCTATCCACAGTAATATTCATAAAATCCTTCAAAGACATCCTCTTTTTCCCCAGTATTGCCCTCAATTCTATAGGTACTTGGGTAATGCTCTCTTTCATCTTTTCTATCCATTTCTGTTTCATCTCAATATCTTCCCTGGAAGGGGTTGAGACAAGAAAGTCTTTTATAGTCTCTAATATCCCGTAAGGAATGCATACCTTCATCCACCCATTTAGATTGCCCATTTCAAAGGTAAATTGGGCTACACTTACAATCTCTTCCTGGGATACAAGGGTCACATAGTTCGGGTTCATCTCAGACCTTGAGTATCTGCACTGGATTGGATATACAGGGGTCCATGCCTTTTCCATCTCAGAGGAGACTATCTCTACCAATTTTTTTATTACGGTAAGCTCAATCTTTGTGAATTCTCGACCCTCTATCTTGGGGACAGAGGGGCTCGGGCTACCAAAGAGTGCCTCAAGGACATAAAAGATCACCTTTGTATCAAATATGACAATAAAAAAACCCTTCAGGTTCTCTGTTATTATGATATTCATGTTGGTAGGTAAGGGTAATGACTTTATAAAATCCCTGTATTCTATATACTGAACAGGGGAATGTTCTATCTCCACATCCCTCTCTAAAAAAAGGGATAGGGCGGACTGTAAGGACTTGGAAAACCTATCATATATAAACTGGAGGGCCGGGAGATTTTCTTTTTTAGTCCTTGTGTATTGAAGGATATCGAACTTTTTTATCTCTTTTTTTTCTTCAGCAGTCTCAGGCTCTTTAACTGGTTCTGACTCTATTGTGCCCTCTGACAGACCACTTAATAGCGCATCTATTTCTTCCTGAGATAGTATCTGTTCCATCTACCCCTCACTGGATCATAATATCTGTTATATATATGGCAGTTAAATCTGACTCTTTTTGAAAAAGGCCCTTGAGTGTATTGTAGAGCTCCTGTCTTATCATATCTCTACTACCCACATCCATGAGTACTTCAATGCTCTTTGAGCCCAGTGATGTCAATATCTTATCCCTCATAATAGGCGTGATCTTCTTTGCCTCTTCCAATACCTTATTATCCTTTAGCTGTATACCAATAGATATCTTTGCGTATTTACTGCTTGTGCCGGCTATATTAAAAAGAAATGGTTCAAGGGAAAGAATTGGACCTGTAGGTTTTTCTGTCTTCTTCTGAATCTCTTTCTGACCTTCCTGGGCTGTCCTGCCAGAAAGCATACCCATTATCTTATTGCCATACATAAAATAGACACCAACTGCACCTAAACAAATTACAAATAATAAGATTAAGATTATGAGTTTAAACTTGCCTTTTTTCTTTTTAGATTCCTGAGCTTCTTTTTCTTTTTTCACATTATCTTCTGGCATAGCAATATCCTCCTAAGCAGTCTAAAGCAATATGTGTGCCATGGGCTCAATTATAAAAAAGTAATTTTAAATTCAATGAGTTATGAAATAATTTTTATTTTGTTTATGTTTTTATCGAGTATTTGTAGGGGAGACTGGTATATCAGGTGTTAGGATGGAGGACAAAAGGTGTCACATCTTTGACACCTTTATAAGATTTTGGGGATGGCGATAGAGCCATCCCCATTTAACCATTATCTCTTCAGGTTCATAAGCTCCTGGAGAATCTCATCAGATGTGGTTATAACCCGTGAATTTGCCTGGAAACCCCTCTGGGCTATGATCATCTTCACAAACTCAGTAGCCAGGTCCACATTGGACTGCTCAAGAGAATTGGAGTTTATCTTTCCAAGACCTCCTGAGCCTGGGGCATTGGTATATGCAGGACCAGATGCAAGTGTCTCTGCAAAGAGATTACCACCTTCTCTTTTTAGACCCTGTGGGTTATTAAAATTGGCAAGGGTTATCTGATAGAGGTCGAGTATCTGGCCATTTGAGTAATGGCCTGAAATAATCCCCTCCTCACTGACTGTTACATTCTGGAGGACACCAGGTGGGTATCCATCCTGGGTCTGAAAATTCGTAGTAGATGCTATAGGATACTGTGTTGATGCACCCCCTCCTGAATCCTTACCGAATATAAGGGCTATGGGTTGATTTGCCTCAGCACCCTGAGAGAAGTTAAACTTCACTGTGATGGGGTCACCTCCTGAGATGAGTGTCCCTTTATTATTGAAGACCAGATTTCCCCAGCCAGCAAGGGTATCTTTGCCTTCTGCTGAATCTACTGCCTCAAGGACAGCATGCCATTGCCATGTACTATCACCAGTTGAAGAATCCTCGTATGCCTTACGGAAATAAATATTGACAACATGGGATTGGCCTAGTGAATCGTAGACAGATATAGATGATGAGTAATTGGATGTAGTTGTGGGATTGGATGTTACGCTCTCATATGTATATTTAAAACCAGTTGTGCTAAATGTCTGTGACCCATCGGCAATGGATGAGGCAGTTGTAATGTCGAGCCCTGAACCCTGCCAGTCTGTATAGGTTGTGGATGCAGATAATGTACCAGACCACGTCTTTGTAACACCTGTGGGATTGCCATCAGGTCCTTTTTCTGTAAATGTAAGGGTCAGTTTGCCGCCACTTACAGTGGCAGTATAATCTCCTACCCTTGGGTATTTACCTGAGCTTGCTGCCACATTAGTAAGAGAGGTCCCTGCTCCTGAAAGGCTTCCTACTGTTCCCTTCCATGTGGCATTGGACTGGAGATTCACTGCCATACCAACCTTTTCTGTGGCCTTTGGCTCACTGGGTTCAGGTGATATCACAATATTTTCACTCACGCCAACTGGGGTCTTTGTTGCCCTGTCAATCTCTTTCCCCTGAACAATATAACCACCTGGGTTTATCATCTTGCCTTCTTTGTCAAACCTGAACTGCCCTGCTCTTGTATAATAGAGCATATCATTCTCTGGTGATTTTACAATAAAATAACCGCTTCCACCTATTGCCAGGTCAGTTGCCTCGCTTGTGCTCTCAAAAGAGCCCTGGGAGAATAAGGTATCTACTGAACCAAGGGTAGAACCCCTTCCAACCTGGCTTGTCCCTGTGGCACTTGTAATGGACTGATAAAGGACATCTTGGAATGTTGTCCTGCTTGCCTTGTATCCCACAGTATTAACATTTGCTATGTTGTTGCCCACTACATTAATGGATTGACCATTTGTCACCAGACCGCTTATTCCTGAAAAGAGTGAACTTAGCATAAAAAACCTCCTTATCTTTATTGAATCTCTTTTATCCTATCTGTTGTATATGTGTCTCCATTACCTGCAACAAGAATTGGAATACCCTGCTCTATATTCACACCTGCAATAACCCTGTAGATATTTGTTTTACAGCCAATGGCCTTATTGGATTTTATAGCTGCCACAGATATTGCCACTGCATCATTGTCTTCATGCTTATACACAAGGGGATCACCCTTTTTAAAAGTCACAGTCTCTTTTGAACCTGTAGTGAGGTTTGTTTTAGTAAGGATGACCTCGTCAAAATCTGCCTCTGGTTTTATATAGACCTCATCACCCCTGGAAAGATTTGTGCTTGCCACATTCATCTTTTTACCTACAGTAGATATCCATTGAGAAATATTAGACTGTTCCATGGATTTCTTCATGGCCTCCAATACGCCTGCCATGTTCTGGAGTTGCTCTACCTGGGTAAGCTGAGACAACTGGGTGAGGAATTGCTCAGGCTTCTGTGGTTCAAGGGGATTTTGATACTTTAGTTGCGTCACAAGTATTTTTAGAAAGTCATCCTTGCTCACAGTGTTAGAGCTTTTTGTGCCTGAAGTATTTCCTTGGACTGTATTATAAGTTACTTGATTTATTGCCATATAACCTCCTTATGCCTGAGCCTCTAAGGCCTCTAAAAAACCATCTATGGTTTCTCTACCTTGTTTGTATCTTGTGTTACCTTGCCTGTATCCTCTCTTTTCTGGATTATTTGCCCCATCTGGGTTTACAAATATACTGGCAAATATATTTTTCTCCTCCAGAGTCTTTATAATTGTCTCTTTTTGATTGTTGAATATGCCAATTATCTCACTGCTACTGGACTTTATATTGACTAAGATATTTTCGCCGTTGTTCTTCATGTTTACCTGCAGTATCTCGCCGTCATCTATCTTGAATCTGATAAACATTTCACTATTTTTTTTGACTTCAGAATACTGTTCAATAATATCCTCTATCTTCTGTACCATCTGTACTTTTAAGTCACTCTGGATATCATCCTTTATTTGCACAGTATTTTTATTGATAGCATTATTAAAGGCTACGTGTTTTTCTATTTCATTTGACTCTGTTTTTGCCTTTATATTTTCACTGGTTATCAGGGATTTCTCTTTTTCTTCAAGAAAACGGGAGATATTACCGCTATTTTTATCAAATAGGGGTTCCACTACATCTGTTCCTGAAGATACGCGGAGTTCCTGGACCCTTTCATCAAACTCTGTATTAAAGGCGCTTTTTATTCGCTGGAGAATGTCTGGCCTTATACCTTTATTTTCATGTCTGTCTTTTATAGAGACCATATCCTTTAACATGCCCTTCCCTGCCTCATCCTTTTCTGTAAAATATGGGGTAGGGTGATTGGGGCTAAAATCTTTTTTCAAATCCCTATAATAGACACCTCTTTTTTGGGTCTCTCCCATCATCTTATCCACTGATAAAACAGGGTCTCTCTTTAGGAAATTATTATCTCCATATCCTGCCTCTACCTGGTTGTTGTCTGTTATGAGAATCTCTATCTTATATGCCCCATCAGCAATAAAGGCAGGTATAAATGGAGGGGGATTCATGTCTGTCTTCTGTATTTCAACAGGGGTAATGTTATCTGTGGGGTCATTTTTGGTAACAGTAGGTGTT
>JAOAHW010000189.1 GCA_026415015.1 Syntrophorhabdaceae bacterium | reverse complement strand
AGATGTGTATAAGAGACAGTACCATACCATCTAAAAGAGGCATCCCTTGCCCTTGGGGTGCCCTATTATAAAACAATACTAAAGGTTATTTTGCCAACAGGACTAAGCGGTATACTCACAGGTATCCTGTTAAGCGTTGCGAGGATTACAGGGGAGACAGCACCCCTTCTGTTTACTGCATTTGGTAACCAATTTCTAAATTATAATATATTCAAACCCATAGATTCATTGCCATACAGGATATTTTATTATGCCATGAGCCCTTATCCTGAGTGGCATACCTTTGCCTGGGGTGCATCATTTATACTTGTGGTAATAGTGCTTTTATTCAATCTAATAGCGAGAGGTATATCAGCTAAATGGAAAGTCCAATTTTAAAGGTAGAAGGCTTCTCTGCATTCTTTGGAGAAAATCAGGTACTAAAGAACATAAATATCCAGACATCGCACAACAAGGTTACTGCCCTCATGGGTCCATCTGGATGTGGAAAGACCACACTAATAAGGTGCATTAACAGGATGCACGAACTTATACCTGATGCAAAGGTTGAAGGTAAAATCTACCTGAAAGATGAAGACATCTATATAATGGAGCCCATAGTTTTAAGAAGAAAGATAGGCATGGTATTTCAAAAGCCCAACCCATTCCCCATGATGAGTATATACGACAATGTAATAGCAGGCTATAAGCTCAATGGAATCAAACTAAAAAAGGATGAGTTTGATAATATTGTAGAGCGTTCCCTGAGAAACGCAGCCCTCTGGGATGAGGTTAAAGACTTCCTCCACAGAAAAGGGACATTTCTCTCAGGGGGACAACAGCAAAGGCTTTGTATTGCCCGTGCCCTTGCCATGAACCCTGAGATACTGCTTCTTGATGAGCCTACATCTGCCCTTGACCCAAAATCTACTGCCCATATTGAAGAGCTGATAGTTGAATTAAAACAGAATGTCACTATGCTTCTTGTTACACACAATATTGCCCAGGCTGCAAGGGTATCTGACTTTACGGCCTTTATCTATCTTGGTGAACTCATAGAGTTCGGTCCTACGGAAAAAATGTTCACAGTCCCCAAGGACAAGAGGACAGAGGAATATCTCACAGGGAAATTCGGATAATATTCTAATCTTTTCAAGATGTAAGAAAGATTTTGAAGGTCCTATCTCAGATGAGGCTGGACATCTCCTCTTTTAGCATATCAAGGGCCATCTCTTTTAGTATACCGGTCTTGATGATCTTTCCTTTTGCAAATAGTGTTGCCCTGTCATTGCCAAAGGCAATGCCTATATCAGCCTCTTTTGCCTCGCCTGGACCATTTACCTCACATCCCATTATAGCTACATTGAGATTGGCGTCAAAATAGGCGACCTCTTTTTCAAACTCCTCTACAATATCCATTATCCTTGTCCTGCATCTACCGCATGTGGGACATGAGATTATATTAACACCCCTTTTCCTTATGTTGAGATTACGTAGTATGTGATATGCAGCTATAACTTCATAGACAGGGTTTCCTGTTAAAGATACCCTAATTGTATCTCCTATGCCCTTGTACAATAAGATACCAATACCTATGGAAGATTTAATTGCTCCTGAAAATATTGGCCCTGCCTCAGTTATACCTATATGGAGCGGGTAATCTGATTTTTTTGAAAATTTCTCATAGGCTGCAATGGTCTGGAGGACATCTGATGCCTTTAAAGAGACCTTTAACTGCTGCCAGCCCATATCCTCTATCATCTTGATATAATAGAGGGCGCTCTCTACCATAGCATCTGCATTGGGTCGGGTATATTTTTTTAGAATCCTTTTCTCAAGAGAGCCTACATTTATCCCTATCCTTATTGGTGTGTTTGTTGCTATGGCAACATTTACTATCTCTTTTACCTTAAGGACATTGTTTATTGTCCCTGGGTTAATCCTTATGGCATCAATGCCTGCCTCCATGGCCTTTATAGCTATCTTATAGTTAAAATGGATATCTCCTATTAAAGGGACATCTGTCTCTTTTTTTAAAAAAGGGATTATCTTGCATGTATCTTCATAAGGCAAGGCTATCCTTATGAGTTCGCACCCTGCCTTTTTGAGCTCTAAGGTCTGTTTAAGGGTCTCATCGAGGTTTTCAGGGTTTGTCTTTAACATGGACTGGACTACAACTGGGCTGTCTCCTCCGATAGAGATTTTACCTATATGGATCTGTCGTGTCTTCTTCCTTTTTGTCATGGGTGATGGACAATTTTATACACCTTATTTATACTTGTCAATAAAACTAACGGTCTTTAATGATTTATTTTTTCTTCTTAAAAATCAACCTTATGGGAGAACCTATAAAACCATATTCTCTTCTCAAAGAGTTCTCTATATATCTCTTGTAATGTTCAGGTATAAGTTCAGGGTGATTGGAGAATAATACAAATGTGGGGGGCCTTGTCTTTTGCTGATGGACATAATAGATCTTTACTGCCTTGCCTTTTATATATGTAAGGTTTGTCTGGCTTGTTATATCATTGAGACACCTGTTAATCTCTGGTGTGGCAATCCTCTTTCTTAGCTCTTCATTGATAAACATATCTGTCTCTATAATCCTGTCCATATTCATCCCTGTCTTTGCAGATGCAAACACAACAGGGCAGTATGATACATGGGGTATCTTTTCCATTACCCCTTCTCTATATGTCTTTTCTTTTACTTGACCTTTTACAAGGTCCCATTTGTTTATGACTATGCACAATCCCTTACCCCTTGTGGCTACCATGTGGGCTATAGCACCATCCTGATGCCCTACCCCTTCTTT
>JAOAHW010000164.1 GCA_026415015.1 Syntrophorhabdaceae bacterium | reverse complement strand
GATTGTAGAGAGGGCTTTTTCAAGGGCCGTAAGGGATGTGTTTGTTTATATCGTGATTATAGCTGCAGTGGGTGCGGGGCTTTTAAGACTACCCACAGCATACCGGCCTGATGAGGACCAGGGCATACTTCTCTCACAGGTTATAATGCCCACAGGGTCAACCCTTGAACAGACAAAAGGTGTTTTAAATGAGATACAGAGATACTTTCGAGAAACTGAAAAGGATGCCGTAGAATCATGTATGTTTGTGGCAGGTGTGGGGGTTTTTGGAAGGACCCAGTCCAAAGGCATGGTATTTGTCAAGCTAAAAGACTGGAACCTAAGAAAGAAAAATGAACTCAGGGTTGATGCAGTTGCTGGCAGGGCAATGAGGGCATTCTCCCGATACAAAAAGGCAATGGTATATGTCTTTGCCCCTCCTCCTGTCATAGAGCTTGGCAGATCAAGGGGGTTTGATTTTCAATTGCTCGATAGGGGAGGTCTTGGCCATGAAAAACTCATGGCAGCAAGGAATCAACTCCTTGGTATGGCAGCAAAAGACCCAAGGCTTGTGGCAGTGAGGCCTAATGGCCTTGAGGATGTCCCTGAATACAGGATTATAGTGGATAAAGAAAAGGCAGGTGCCCTTGGTGTACCCATAACATCCATAAATTCAACCATTTCAGCATCTTTTGGTAGTTCATATATAAATGACTTTATCCATAATGGCAGGGTCAAGAGGGTATATGCACAGTTTGATGCACCCCACAGGATGCTACCCAAAGACCTTGAAAAGATATACGTGAGGAATACATCAGGTAAAATGGTCCCCTTCTCCTCTTTTGCAAGGGGCGATTGGTCTATAGGTTCACCAAGACTTGAAAGATATAATGGCTTCCCTTCCTTAAATATCTTAGGTGAGGCAGCCCTTGGCAGGAGTTCAGGAGAGGCCATGGCTGCCATGGAGCAGATTGTGGCAAGGCTACCACAGGGTATAGGTTTTGACTGGAGTGGGGTATCTTATCAGGAGCGTATAGCCCATTCCCAGGCGCCATTGCTATACGCCTTTTCCATACTTGTTATATTTTTATGCGTTGCCGCCCTTTATGAGAGCTGGACAATACCTATTGCAAATCTCCTTATGTTACCCCTTGGTGTCTTTGGTGCACTCATGGCTACATGGCTGAGGGGCCTTTACAATGACGTGTATTTTCAGATAGGTTTTCTTACTACCATGGGTTTATCTACAAAAAATGCCATACTTATTATACAGTTTGCAAGGGAGAGACTTATAAAAGGTGAAGGGCTTATTGAATCTACATTAGGTGCGGCAAGGACAAGGCTGCGACCTGTGCTTATGACATCCCTTGCCTTTTTCTTTGGGGTATTACCCCTTGCAAAGGCAACAGGCGCTGGTGCAGGCGCTATGAATGCCATAGGTACTGCTGTTGTGGGTGGTATGCTCTCTGCAACATTTATAGACCTATTTTTCATACCCTTATTTTTTGTCCTGGTCTCCCGTCTATTTAAAGGTAAGCATACCAAGAGGCTACCTTTAGGAGATGGTGGAGGTGAAGTCTTAGGGGAGGGTAGACAATGATGACAAGGATAATTCTCTATGGGGTTATTTTATTGTCCTTGCTTTCAGGATGCACCATGGCACCTAAATATACAAGACCTGAGGCACCCATCCCACATGAGTGGCCTAAAGGAGAGGCGTATAAAGATATTAGTTCACAGACAGACAGTCCACTAGCAGAGTTGAGATGGCAGGATTTTATTACTGACGAGAAACTCCTTAAGGTGATTGAGATTGCCCTTACCAATAATCGTGACCTAAGGATTGCTGCCCTCAATGCAGAGAGGGCAATGGCATACTACAATATAAAAAGGGCAGAATTATTGCCTGCCCTTGATGCTACAGGCACAGGGACAAGACAGAGGGTCCCTGCTGACTTGTCGAGCAGAAAGGTTACAGGTGTGGCAGAGCAATACAGTGTGAACCTGGGGTTGTTATCATGGGAGATAGATTTCTTTGGCCGTATAAGAAGTCTGAAAGATGCAGCGCTGGAAGAATACCTTGCCACAGAGGAGACACACCAAAGCGCCAGGATTATGATTGTGGCAAATACTGCCATGGCATATCTCATATACGCTGCTGATATGGAGAGCCTCTCCACTGCCAAAGCCACATTCAAGGCCCAGAAAGACACATATGATTTAATCAAAAGGCGTTATAATGTAGGGCTTGCATCTGAGATTGACCTACGTCGTGCCCAGACTCAAGTGGATACAGCAATAAAAAATGTCTCCCAGTATACCCAGCTTGTTGCCCATGATAAAAACATGTTAAACCTCATTGCTGGAAGAGATCTCCCTGAGGAACTATTACCTGAAGGGTTAGAAGGTGTTGTCCCGCCAAAGGATGTCCCCCCTGGTCTGTCTTCTGAGATACTCCTTAGACGGCCCGATGTCATGGCATCAGAACACAGGCTTAAGGCCTTAAATGCCACAATTGGTGCGGCAAGGGCAGCGTTTTTTCCCCGTATTGCCCTCACCACTACTATTGGAACAGCAAGTGCTGAACTTTCAAACCTTGTCCGTTCAGGCCAGCAAACATGGAGTTTTTCACCCCAGGTCTTGATGCCTGTATTTGATGCCCGAATCTGGGCAGCCTATGAGGCAGCAAAGGTAGAGAGAGAGATTGCCATTGCAAATTATGAAAAAACTATACAGACAGCCTTTAAAGAGGTAGCAGATGCCCTTGCTGTGAAGGGTACTATAGATGAGCAACTCTCAGCTCAGAGGTCTCTCGTTGAAGCCGCATCTGAGACTTATAGGCTTGCCACTCTCCGTTATGAAAAAGGGATAGACAATTACTTGAGTGTCCTTGATGCCCAGCGCTCACTATATGGAGCCCAGCAGGGGCTTATAGGTGTCAGGCTTGCCGCTCTTACAAATAAGGTGACACTATACAGGGTATTAGGTGGTGATTATTATTCAGGGGATAGGGCAAGACCATCTCAAAATGCATCAAGATAATAATTGGTTCTTTAAGGTTTGATCAAGGAAACCATGAAGACAAAAAGGGCAATAACTAATCTACCACTTCATTATGGAAAGGCACCAGCCTGGCTTTTTTCAAGGATGAAGATGTTCTCTGCTGCCCTTATAGAGGTCATCCTCATAGAGTTTGGCCCTAAAGAGCTTATTGAAAGGCTTGCAGACCCCATATGGTTTCAGGCAATGGGTTGTGCTGCTGGTTTCGATTGGCATAGTAGCGGTGTAACCACAACATTATGTGGGGCATTAAAAGAGGGGCTTACCATGCTTGGAGATGATGTGCCAGTAGCCATCTGTGGCGGCAAGGCAAAGACAGCCATTGCAACACCCAATGAAATAACCCTATATGGTGAGAGGTGGGGTATGGATGTATCAGGGTTTATAGAGCTCAGCAGGCTATGTGCGAAGATAGACAATACAGCCATCCAGGATGGATATAGCCTCTACCACCATACATTCATCTTTACAAGAGAAGGGGACTGGGCTGTTATCCAGCAGGGTATGAATGAAAAGAGAAAAGATGCCAGGAGATACCAGTGGTTATCCCGTGAAGGCCTTGACCTCACATGCGAGCCCCATACAGGCATAACCTGTGATAGCAGAGATACTGTCCTTGACCTTGTGGCAGAGGCAAGCAGTGAAAGCCGCAAGGCAATTGTAGATTTTGTGAGGGAAAACCCTGATAAGATGTCAAAGACATGGGAAGATATAACCCTCTCTATGCCAGAGAGACATTATATCACTGGCAAGGATTTTGACTCAAGGCGTCTTCATAGAACCTTTATTAACATCCATGAAAATACCCCTGGGTCATTTAAGGAATTATTACAGATAAAAGGCGTAGGTCCTAAGACCCTGTCTGCCCTATCGCTGGTAGCAGAGCTTGTATATAATAAACCACCGAGTTTTAAAGACCCGGCGAGGTTCAGTTTTGCCCATGGAGGTAAGGATGGTCATCCATTCCCTTTGGACAGAGACACCTATGATAAAACCATTGATGTATTAAAGGTATGTGTGGATAAGGCAAGGATGGGCAATAGGGAAAAGCTCGATGCCTTCCGAAGACTCTCAAGGTTAATTTAAAAAAGATACATTGACGATGGATTGTAAGCTAAATTATAATGTTGGCAACATGGATGCCTTTATAGGATTCTTATCTTGAAAAAAACAAAGATTACACTCTCCACCGACATTAAATTCCTGCAGGTTGTCACATCCTTTGTGGAAAATTCCTCCCTTGCCTTTGGTCTTGGCAGGCAAGAGACATTAAGGCTCACCCTTGCCTCAGAGGAGATATTCTCATATCTATGCGGTGTCCTGGGAGAAGAAAAAGAACTCGAGGTCACCTGCACTGAGGGTATCTATTTTGTTTCAGTAGAGTTTATATTTGAAAGGGTTGCCCTATCCCTTAAGGCCTTTAATATTACTGCAAGGCCTTTCTTCAGGCAGGACCAGGATATAGATGAAATGGGGCTACTTCTCGCTGCACGTTCTGTTGACCGCCTCTCCCTTAATGAACTCCCGGATAAAAGACTAAATTTAAAGATCATAAAAGATAAGGCATATCCAGAGCCAGAGGAGGTAAGGCTACCTGTAATTGCCCCTGTTGAGTCATATTTTATAAAAAGACCTGATTTGGATGAAATAAAGATGCTCTCCCGGCTTATATCAACCTATTACAGGGACTATCCTGTTCCTGTAGCATATACTATCCCAGGAAAACTATCTGACATGGTGGCAAGCAGATTATATGATGCTGCTATTGCCACTGACAAAACAGGTCTAATTGTGGCGGGATTGATATGGAAGAGGATGAACGAAAAGGTAGTAGAGTTGTTCGGCCCGTATCTCTTCAATCAGAAAAAAGAGAGTAATATATCAGAATCATTGGTTAATTTCTGCATAGAAGACATTGCAAGGACAGAGATTATAGGGGTCTTTGTTAGATTTGCAACACCAGAATTTCCTAAGGGTTCTTTTGAGCCTACAGGTTCCTTATACTGGTATAACAGAGAAGCAATAGCCCTTGAGATGCCCACCTATTACAGGGCCCTTCATGAGGACGCAGGGGCAGTGGTTTATATACCTGCATCACTTTCAGCCTTTATAGAAGATAGATACAGAAGCCTTGCACTCCCCAGGGAGGTCATTATATCCAGTTATTACGGAGAGGATATGGGCGATAATTCTGTCATCATAACTGAATTAGATCAAACACAAAGAGCTGCTATAATGCATCCATTGCAACCAGGAAAAGATTCCCTTGAGAATATTCAAAGACACATCCAGATTTTTAAAAAGGAGGGGATAAATAATATATTCTCTTTAGTTGACCTTGGTATAAGGGGGCATCTGTTCATTATGGATGATCTATTCAATTGTGGCTTTGAGCCACGCACCATTATACCTCATGGACAAAGGTCAGACCTGGTTTTCTTCCAATATAAAATATGAGACAGCTTTCCCTTGACAGCCTTATCCCATCATACATCAAGACCTTTGAGGCATATATACCAAGTAAACCTGATGAAGAGCTAAAAAAACTCTATCGTACGCCTTTTTTACACAGGCTCAATAATAATGAAAACCCTCTTGGTCCGCCTCCCAAGGCACAGGAGATTATAAAGAGATTTCAACCCTCTCGGGCTGCCATATATCCAAGCGGTGATTCGTTCTATTTAAGACAGAGGCTCGCTGAAAAATTTATTATGCACCCTGACCAGTTTATCGTAGGTAACGGGGCAAATGAGGTCATTGCCTTTGCCATAAAGGCATTCTGTGAAACAGGAGATAATATAATAACAGCTGATAAGACCTTTGCTGTATATGAATGGGTTGCCACATTCTCTGGTTTTGAGGCAAGGCTTGTGCCTTTGAAGGATTTTGGCTTTGATGATAAGGGGATGCTCGAGGCTATCGACAAAAAGACAAAACTGATATTCATATGTAACCCAAACAACCCTACAGGCACCTACTGGGATAAAGACAGGCTTATAAGGTTTCTTGAGGCAGTGGACAACAGGCAGATTGTAGTGGTAGATGAGGCATATTTTGAGTTTGTGGAAAAAGAAGGCTACCCTGATTGTATGTCCCTTATTCAAAAATATCCGAATCTCGTTGTATTCAGGACATTCTCCAAGATGTATGGACTTGCAGGCTTGAGGATAGGTTATCTTGCAGGAAGTATTGATGTGGTGGATACCATAAGGAAGACCTGTGTTGTCTACTCAGTAAATACACTTGCCCAGGAGGCAGCCCTAACAGCCCTTGATGATGCAGGTCATATAGAGAGGACAAGGAGGCTTGTGGCAGAAGGTAAGGAGTTTTTAAAATCAGAGCTTAAAAAGATGGGGCTCTTCTATGTGGCAGGTGAGGGAAATTACATAATGATAAGGCTTCCTATAAGCGATACCCTTGCCTACAGGAAGCTCATGTCCTATGGTGTTATGGTCAGGACCATGACAGGGTTTAGATTTCCAAATTTTATAAGGATTACCATATCAACCATGCCTGTCATGGAGGCCTTCATCAATGCCTTGAGGAAGATTCTCTGATGGAGGAGAAAAGACCCATACTCACCAAGGGTTTTATATGCCTTAATGTCATATACTTCCTCATATTCAGTAACCTTGCCATATTCTTCAATTATTATAACTACCTGGAGACTCTTCCCATAGACCCTAAGTGGTTTGGTTTTCTCATGGGTTTAGATGCCTTGATTGCCCTCATATTAAGGCCATTTGTAAGCCCTTTTTTTACTGAAAGGAATGCCCCTGCCACGATCCTATGGGGGACTGGCCTTGTGTTCTTCTCCCTCCTTGGATACACAGTGGCACATACCCTTGTCCCAATGCTCATTATAAGGGGTATCCATGGTGTAAGCATAGTTATCCTGTCAAGTGCCCTTACTGCCTATACAGTCTCATTCATCCCCCCAGAGCGCAGTGCCCAGGCATTCGGCATAATCTCCGTGAGTTTTCTCCTGCCCTATACCGTTGTACCCTTTGCAGTGGAGTTTATACTGTCATGTCTGAAGAGATACGAATTTATGTTTATATTCGCCTGTATACTTATGCTCCCTGTTTTTCCCATACTTTTTTATATCCATAAAAGGTCAAACCAGAGGTCCCAAGGTCTTGGAAAAGAAAAGAAGGATATGGTTTCGTTTGGTGATATGATAACAAATATCAGAGACGGTCGTGTGGCATCCCTCCTTTTTATATCCGTAATTACCTTTGTATCCTTCTCGGCACTCTATTATTTCCTAAAGAGCCTTGCCATAAAAATTGGTGCGTCAGATACAGGATATTTCTTTACCATATACTCTATTACAATGATATTTGTCAGGGTTATGGCAGGCCATTTTTTTGATAAGGTAAATAAATTTCTCCTATTTTCTCTATCAACAGTCTTTACAGGTATCTGCTATATCTTAATAGGCAGGGCAGACTCAATGGGTCTTTTGTATATCTATGCCTTGTTTTTTGGTATAGGCATAGGGGTCCTGTTTCCTCTTATAAACGGCATTGCCTTTGATATATCTGATGCAAAGATGAGGGGGGTTAATCTAAACCTTATAATCGAGACAAGGGACCTGGGATTTTTTATAGGTCCTGTTATTTCCGCTTATATTATGAAACACTATGACCTGAAGACCTTATTTCTGTTCTGCGGGATAATATCTATAATATCACTGTGCATTATGCCGTTTTTAGTTAAAGACAAGAACCCTGAAAAATAAAAATAAACTCAGGCTAAATATTATGTCAGCTATAGAGATTTTTCCAGTCGCTGCATGCCATTTCGACAACTGTCCGAGACCAATCAAAGGCGAGTTGAATATCCTCCCAGTGGGGACCATGGATGAGCCTCTGCATAAAAAGACCATCATCATAAAACCAGTAAGGAAGAAGACCACCAAAGAAATAACCTTTTTCCCGTAAGCGGTCTACAGCCCAACCAACAGTGGGGTCTGAGAGGCGAAGCCAGACCTGTAAGACCTCTACACCTTGCTTTGAGAGTTACCTTTCCATATTTTCAAATAAAGAGACTATATCCTGGCCTATCTCCCTGATAGTCAAGCGTGCCACCTGGGCAAAGGTAAATACCTGTGTTTCCACTATACTTGAAGTGCCTTTGGCTGGTTGGGCATATGATATGTTTATTGTCCGTGGGGTGGGCATATTACTGTTAAGCAATTTAAGTTGCTCCACATAAATATTGGGCACAAAGATTGTTTGTGTGTGGGGATTTAGTTCCTTAAAGGTCATCAAAGTGGTTACGCGACCAGAGGCGCTTTCTTCCTTTGCATAGCCCGATTTGGGCATGAGGTCTACCTCAACGGCAAAGGTCTTAAGTCCCACAGACCCATTAGCCTTCTGTGAAAAAACATGGTTACATAGAGCCTCCCCCCACACAGCAAAGGATAATTGATTTGCTGCTATCTCAAACCCATGGAGTATAAGCTCTTTGAATATGCCTTTTCCACATCTTCTAATAGACTGATTAAAAAAATTCCAAGAGGCTCTGATAGAGTTATCTAACTGGACTTTACTACCTCTGCTATGGCCCTACCCACGTCTTCTGTTGATGATCTCCCACCAATGTCGGGTGTTTTTATGCCTTTATCTGCTACCACCTCTTCAATGGCAGACTCTATAGCCTGAGCTGCCTCTATATGGCCTAAATGCTCAAGCATCATTGCACCTGACCATATCTGGCCTATTGGGTTTGCTATGCCCTTGCCAGCAATATCAGGGGCAGAGCCATGGACTGGTTCAAACATGGATGGGAATTGTCTTTCAGGGTTTAGGTTTGCTGATGGCGCTATACCAAGGCTACCTGTAATGGCTGGCCCTAAATCAGACAGGATGTCACCAAAGAGGTTGCTACCCACCACAACATCAAACCTCTGGGGATTCCTTATAAAAAGGGTAGTAAGATTGTCTATGTGGTATTTATCATACTCTAATTCAGGGTATTGAGAGGCAATCTCGTTAAATATCTCATCCCAGTAAGTCATTGTATATATTATGCCATTTGATTTTGTGGCAGATGTGACCCTTTTTCTATTATGTTTTTTGGCAAGCTCAAAGGCGAATCTTATTATCCTCTCAATACCTCTGCGGGTAAATACTGATTCCTGAACAACCATCTCGTGTTCTGTGCCATCGTATATCCTGCCGCCTATATTTGAATATTCTCCTTCGTTGTTTTCTCTTACAATAAAGAAATCAATATCCCCTTTTTTTATGTCTTTTAAAGGGCTTTCAATACCCCTTAAAAGCTTCACAGGTCTAAGGTTAACGTACTGCTGGAATCTCCTCCTTATAGGGATGAGTAGTCCCCAGAGGGATATGTGGTCTGGGACATCAGGAGAGCCTACAGCACCAAGAAAAATGGCATCAAACTTACTTAGAATTTCAATGCCATCTTGGGGCATCATAGTACCTGTAGTATGGTAGTATTCACAACCCCAAGGAAAAAAGTGCCAGTCAAAGGAAAAAACAAACCTTTCACCTGCAGCATCAAGGACCCTTATACCTTCTGGCACCACCTCTTTCCCTATGCCGTCACCAGGTATTACGGCAATCTTATACATAACCCATACTCTCCTAATGATATTTGGCTTAAGGCCTAAGTTATATACTAATCGTTAAAAACCATTTTCTTGACCTGGAGGCCTTCGATCTCCTTGAGCCTGTTTTCAACCTCGGCATAGGCCTTGTTGCCTCCATATAGTTCAAGGATAATAAGGCCGTTTGGTGAACAGATATTTTCATTTACCTCATGGAGACCAAGCCTTGTCTTTATGTAGCAGCCAAGTTCAGTAAAGACCTTTTGGAGTTGTGTTGCATTTACAACCCTGTTTGTTACCATAATACCTATAATACATCTCTTTGCCATATCGCACCCCTTTTTAATTTTTTATTAATTAAGACCATTGCAGAACCTGCAAGGTCTTTAATTAGCTGTTGTTTAAACGTTCCTGGAGCTCCTTTAGTTGATTTTTCAGCTCCAGAGGCAGGTCAGCTCCAAAGGTTTTAAAAAATCTCTCTATATCCTTTGACTCCTCAAGCCACGCCTCTTTATCCACATATAGTAGCTCTTCAAGAACCTCCCTTGAGATGTCAAGGCCAGTTAGGTCTATGTCCTCTGGTTTTGGTACATAACCTATGGGTGTTATCCTTGCCCCTGCTGTTTTTTTACATCTATCAATAACCCACTCGAGGACCCGGAGGTTTTCACCGTAACCGGGCCATAAAAAATTACCATCTCTATCCTGTCTAAACCAGTTGACATGGAATATCTTAGGAGGTCTCTCCATCTTTTTGCCCATGTCAAGCCAGTGCTGAAAATATTGACCCATATTGTATCCGCAGAAAGGCAACATAGCCATAGGGTCTCTACGGATCTCACCCTGCTTTCCAAACTGGGCTGCTGTTCTCTCAGATGCCATTGTGGCACCGAGAAATACACCGTGCTTCCAGTCAAAGGATTCAAACACAAGGGGTACAGTATGGGGTCTACGACCGCCAAAAATAATGGCATCAATAAGAACGCCGTGATGATGTTCTATACGATTGGATATGGATGGACACTGGCTTATAGGGGCTGTAAAACGGCTGTTAGGGTGTGCACCATAGACTATATTCCCTTTTTTGTCCACCATGCCTGGCTTCCATGGTTTACCTTCCCAATTGATGCCCTCTTGAGGCACGTCTCCATCCATGCCCTCCCACCAGATACTCCTGTCTTTGGTGAGGAGCACATTTGTAAATATGGTGTTCTTTTTAATGGTCTCCATGGCATTTCTATTTGTTTTATAATTGGTGCCAGGGGCTACGCCAAAGAAACCTGTTTCAGGGTTTATTGCCCATAACTTACCATCTGTATCTATACGCATCCAGGCAATATCATCACCTACAGTCCATATACGGTAGCCTTTGTGCTTGAGCCCTTCTGGTGGTATGAGCATGGCAAGGTTTGTCTTTCCGCATGCGCTTGGGAATGCCCCAGCTATGTAATGGATATGGCCATTTGGGTCTTCCACCCCCATTATTAGCATATGTTCTGCAAGCCAGCCCTCTGTCCTGGCAAGGTAGCTTGCAATACGAAGGGAAAGACATTTTTTTCCGAGCAGTACATTACCACCATAGCCTGAACCCACGCTCCAGATAGTATTGTCTTCTGGAAAATGGAGTATGAGCCTTTTTTTATCATCCAGGTCAGCTTTACTGTGCAGGCATTTTGTAAACCTGCCATTGGTGCCCAGTTTTTTTAGTACAGGCTCACCCATTCGGGTCATTATCCTCATATTCAGGACAACATAGATACTGTCTGTAAGTTCTACGCCTATCTTTGAGAAAGGTGAGCCTACAGGTCCCATAGAGAATGGGACTACATACATTGTTCTTCCCCTCATTGACCCGTAAAATATCTGTCTTGCCTTCCTGTATCCTTCCTCAGGAGACATCCAGTTATTTGTTGGTCCTGCCATTTTTTTTGTGGAGGTGCATATAAAGGTGAGATGCTCTGTCCTTGCCACATCATTAGACGCTGTTCTGTGGTAGACACAACCAGGCCATCTCTCCTGATCCAGCTCAATAATCTCTCCTGTGTTTATGGCCTCCTGCTGGAGACTGTTTTTTTCCTTCTCTGAACCTTCGCACCACACAATCCTGTCCGGTTGACACATCTCTGCCATCTCTAAAACCCATATCTTTAATTGTGCATGTTTTGTTGGCCAGTTTGTAATATTGTAAGTTGTTAACATCTATTATTTATACTCCTTGTGTTTTTAATCTCCTCTAAAATTATTGAGAATTTTCATGATGGGGACATGAATTAATGAAAAATAAATTTAAAGGGACAGACAAGACTGAATTTGTTGTCATTTTCAGAAATTCATTATAATAAATAATATTCTTTTTTGTCAATGAACGAATGATTTCACTTTAACGGTGCCTTTAGGTTTTTATATGACACCTGCAATGCGGAGACCCATTATAATATTGATAAACATGAGTATAATAAGAAGCCTTCCTGAAAAGCGATGAATAGGCCTAAATTTTATCCTTGTTCTTACGGCCTTTATTTGAAGAAAACCGATAACAGGAGTAATTACGGATAAAAATCCAATAAAAAAACCAAGGTAGGCATGGATAGTATTAAAATGCCCGCCCCCTGTTAATGAGATATATATCACCATGACGATAATACCACCAAACGTACTTGATGCACCCACAATATTTACAATCTTGTGTAACCTAAGCCACCATGTCTTTTTTTTCATAAATCTTGCTGTGATAAAGCCTACAATCATTGCAACAAACCCAATAAACATTAAAAACCCATGGAAATAATAAAATGGCATATTTAACCCCCATCAAAGAATCTTCATTTTAGCACCTAAAGTTTCATAGCCATTATCTGAAAAGGCAGATTAGCAGTTGCAGCCCCATAAGTAGTTCTATCAAGTTTAATAATGTAATCTTTCTTTGCATAAATCAAGGGCCTATTCAATAAGCACAAGACCGAATATATCTCTCTCTTGCTTATGGTTCTTCACTACACTAATTGGAAGTTTATGTCTCATTGCAGTCTTGAAGACATCTATCCCGCATGACTCCATAGATGGTCTTGCCCTGTATGGGTTATTACAACCGCCTGAGAGATTACATTTTTTGCATCTTGTGCATGGACCGCTTCCCATGGACCATGCCTTATAATATCCATCAAGGAAGATTTTTATCTCAAGGTCTACAATGGCTTCATTGAATCTCTTGACAACCTCATAATCTTTTTTCCAGTGTCGATGGATTAATAAGGCATATGTGTAAGAATCAAGGATCTTTCTTGTCTCTTCTGGGGTTGGGGTATGGGGAGGACAACACAGGCTCATCCCATAGTTAGGACAACCGAATTGACATTTCATTCTTACCCA
>JAOAHW010000141.1 GCA_026415015.1 Syntrophorhabdaceae bacterium | reverse complement strand
AGATGTGTATAAGAGACAGTGATTCAGCTGGTCGCCCTCGTTTTGGTCGTGTCCTGGATGTATCTGATAAACAAGCTGTGGTACAGGTTCTTGAGGGAACCACAGGACTTTCAAATAAAAACCTACGTGCCCGTTTTCTTGGTGAGAGCTTCCGTCTGCCTGTATCAAGGTATATGTTAGGCCGTGTCTTTGATGGTCTTGGTAGACCTGCAGATGGGGGGCCAGCACCACTCTCATCAGAACTCAGGGATGTAAACGGTATGCCCATAAACCCTTATGCAAGGCGATATCCCAGGGAGTTTATCCAGACAGGCTTATCTGCCATTGATGGGATGAATGCCCTAGTTAGGGGCCAGAAACTGCCCATATTTTCAGGAAATGGATTGCCCCATGACCGCCTCTCTGCCCAGATTATGAGACAAGCAAGGCTTCTGGAAGAAGAGGTAGAGTTTTCAATGGTCTTCGCTGCAATGGGGGTTAAACATGATGTGGCAGAATTTTTTATCAGGAACTTCAGAGAATCTGGTGCCCTGGCAAGGGCAGTAATGTTTTTTTCTCTTGCCGATGCACCGAGCGTAGAGAGACTTCTCACACCCAGGGTTGCCCTTACGCTGGCTGAACACCTTGCCTTTGACTGTGGTCAGCATGTACTGGTTCTGTTGACTGATATGACAAACTACTGTGAGAGCCTCCGTGAAGTAGGGACAGCAAGGGGGGAGATACCAGGCCGTAAAGGCTATCCAGGATACCTCTATTCAGACCTTGCAAGTATTTACGAGAGGGCAGGCCGAATTGAGGGTTCACCTGGTTCTATTACACAGATGGCTATTCTCACGATGCCTGCAGATGATATAAGCCATCCTGTCCCTGACCTTACAGGATATATTACTGAGGGACAGATAGTGTTAGACCGTGATCTGTTTCAACGTGGTGTTTATCCACCCATTGCAGGGCTCCCAAGTCTATCGAGGCTTATGAAAGATGGAGTAGGTAAGGGTTATACAAGGGAAGACCATCCAATACTTGCAAGCCAGTTGTTTGCTTGCTATGCCTATGTTAAAAGGGTAAGAGGTCTCGCTGATGTTATTGGCGAGGAGGAATTGAGTGCCCTTGATAAGCAGTATCTAAAGTTTGGTGAGGCCTTTGAGATGCGTTTTTTAAGGCAGGGTGAATATGAAAACAGGTCTATAGAGACAACCCTTGAGCTGGGTTGGGATGTATTATCTACCCTACCAAGGGATGAGCTGCATCGTGTAAGCGATGCCCTCCTTGACCAATATTACAGGGAGAGTAAGGGTGTTGTCTGTGAAGTAATTGCATAAATAAAGAGAAGACATGATAATATGGGAAAGTTAAATATTGCACCTACAAAGTCAAATCTCCTGACACTTCAGAGGCAGCTTGCCTTTGCAGAAGAGGGTTATGATCTTTTGGAACAGAAAAGGCAGATCCTTATTTTTGAGCTCATGAGTAGGCTTGAACGTGCCCGAGAGGCAGAACAGAATGCAATAGATGCACTCCAAAAGGCCTTTGCTGCATTGAAAGATGCGTCTATGGATGCAGGCTCTGAGGCACTTGACAGGGCATCCCTTGCCGTTAAAATAGACCATCAGGTAGATATATCAGACCAGCACCTGATGGGTATGAAGATACCCAGGATAACAGTTAAAACAGAACCAGTTGGTATCCAGTTTGGTATTACAGGTACCACTGCAAGCACAGACATGGTGATGAAGAGTTTTGTAGAAGTTCTACCCATCCTTGCTGAACTTGCTGAGTTATCCAATGCAGTAATTAGACTTGCCCAGGAACTTAGGAAGACCCAGAGGAGGTGTAACGCCCTATCAAAAATATTTATGCCCACATACAAAGAAACAATCACCTATATAATAGGGACACTGGAAGAAAGGGAGAGAGAGTCTTTTGTTATCATGAAGATGATAAGAGACCGCCTTGAACAGACAGTGTCAGGAAGCGAGTAGATACTATTTTTTAATTTCAAAACCAGTTATTCTTTTTTTTAACATGACTAAAGGTGATGACAAGAGTTAATTTGTATGCTATATAAAAAGAAGGAAAGCTAAATAATCATAATCGTAAGGAGGAATCAATGGAAGCACAAGAGATTACGAACAGGTACTGCAGCCTCTTTGACGAAGTGGTGCCCATCTTAACAACCATATATAAAGGTTTTGTAAGTCAGAAGATCAATCTCCTTAAAGAGAGCAGAGCAAAGCTGAGAGAGGTCTGGAAAAGCCGTCTGCCTGCTGTAGAGGAGATTGTAGGAGATAAAGAAAAAAATGAGGCAGAAAAGCGTTTTGTCGCTGCCCTTCCCCATCTACAGCGTGTAGCCCTTGCTATAGACAATCTTATAGACAGAATGGAGACAAAGATACAGGCAGATGTTCTTTTTTCCCCAAAGGCTATAGAAGAGATTAAACAGCTTATGCTTGCTGTAGGTGCAGAATTCACAGATGTAAAAAGTTACTGTATGACAAAGTCTCAGTCAGATAAGGATAATATAAAGGCAGATTTTGAAAGGGTATGGAAGATGAGTTCAGAGTTTGAGATAACCCATCAAAATCGTTTGATTATTGGCGTGTGTATGCCAAAGGCGTCTTATCTTTATATAGATATAACAGACTCATTAAAAAGAATAGCAAAAGAGCTTGCTGAATTTTCAGAATTTGTTTGATAAATAAGACCTTTGCAAAACCATGCAAAGGTCTTCACATTATGGCGGCGTACATTTCCATATTTTTAAAAATCAATTAGTAAACAGAAGGGGCCTTAAAGATAGGCCCCAGAGCTGATAAGTTTATTAAAGGGCTCTATTAGTTAAAAATAGCTGATTACCTTCAAAACAGATAACGTATCACAATAAACCCGCCTATTAGTAAAACTGTAAATATTATACACAAAAGGTTAAAATATTTGTCTATAAAACCTTTAATAGGCTTTCCAAAGATATAGATTAGGGCTGCAACAATAAAAAAACGAAGGCTCCTCGATATTATAGAGGCAATAATAAAGACTGAAAAAGAGATCTTAAATGCTCCTGCGCTGATTGTAAAGACCTTATAAGGAATAGGCGTAAAACCTGCAATCCCAACAGCCCAGGCATCATATTTCATATATAGCTCCTGGACATATGTATACTGTTCATTGAAACCATAAAAGGCAAGTATCTTCATCCCTATGGTATCCATAAATGTAACACCTATGAGGTAACCGAATGCACCACCAAGAACAGAGCCTATAGAGCATATAAGGGCATAATAAAATGACCTTGTAGGGATGGACAGGCACAAGGCAATTAGGAGCACATCAGGGGGGACAGGGAAAAAAGATGATTCAGTGAAGGCAAGGAGAAAAAGCGCTGGTGTCCCGTATGGGGTCTCTGCCCAGTGGAGCACCCAATCGTATAGTCTTTTGATTATATTTTGCTTAGCAGCAACAGCGTGTTCCAATTATTATCCTCCCTTTATATTTTTTAAGTGTCATGGGTTTATAAACGAATATCTCTTAAATTTCAAGATAATAAATCAATTCTCCACTAATTAGGATTTAGGCTGTCTTATCTTGACTATTTTTAGTTACCTTTTGCCTGCAAGGCATGTTTTTGTGGACAAAAGTCTTTTTTAGGTTGCAATATATGGCAATAAATGTCCTGCAACTCCCTGAACCATCAAGCCCTTGTTCCTTAGGGGTGCTGGCATATTCGCATAAGAGGTCGCAGAAATTTAAAAGACTATTCATAGTTAGTGAGCCTCCTTGCTGCATCATATACGTCCCTTAGGGCAGTGGGGTGTTCTAATATAGCCCCTTTTTTGTCTATCCCTGTAAACCCCATTGTCTCATGAATAGGTATACCTATAGACCTAAAAAAGGCCTTTCCTGATTCTTCACCACATTTAATACCAGTGTCCTTTTTCATCCCCCCCACAAGGAGCAAAAGGCCCTTTCTTTCGAACCTGGCCTGTGGCATTTGTCTTTTAAGTAGATATTTCTCGCACCACAGGGCTTGACACCTGTCTATCATTATTTTAGCCTGTGCTGACAGGCCGGAAAAGAATATAGGGGAGGCAAGGATAACCCTGTCTGCCTCCCTTATGGACCTATAGATTAAATCCATGTCATCTTCAATGATACATATCCCTGTGTTGTCGCAACCACCGCAATCCTGACATGGCTTAATGTTCATAGTGTTTAACCTGAATACCTCTACGGGGTATCCTTTTTCTTTTATTGCCTTTAGTGCTGCCTCTATTAGGATATCAGTGTTTCCTCTAATCCTTGGGCTACCGTTGAAGACGGTAATCTTCATCTAACTTTATTTAAATTAATCCACCTTATAGAATGCAACCTTCTTGGCACCGCATACAGGGCATGTATCAGGGGCATCT
>JAOAHW010000109.1 GCA_026415015.1 Syntrophorhabdaceae bacterium | reverse complement strand
AGCATCCTCAATGCTCTCACCCACTTCGGCAAAACCTATGGGGAAACACCACATATCCTTGTAGGGTTCATGTGCCCTTTTTACAAGGAGGACCTCACGGCTATGATTGGGAAGGATTACAGATGCTACAGGTAAAGGGTTTTCATAGTGTATTCTTTTACATACACTGCATACCTGTCTCTGCCTCCCCTCAAGGAAGTCTATAGTTAATTCTGAACCACAGTGATAACAATAGGTCTTCTGTCTCATGGTCTTACCAAAAATATCCTGTCATTTTTATTAAAGGTCAATATCTTTTTTATTTTCAACTCTTCAAGCATCTTTTCCTTAACTGTCTCAGGGTCAACATCCTTTTCAATAAATGCTTTTTTGAATTCTATATACTGGACAAGGGCACTATCGTCCTCTTCTGTAAAGACAAGCTCATTAGGGTAGTCGACATGTGTAATTTTACTGAAATAATCCTTTAAGATATCATAACCATTTTCAGCGGAGAATCTCTCTATAACCTTTCTTAAATTATCAAAATTAAAGAATTTTTCACCTTCCTCAAGCATAGAACTACTATGCGTGATGACAATAAAGAGGCCTTCAGGGCTTATCAGTCTTTTTATCTCAGATAATGCATCAGGGAAAAAATACAGTGAATAGGCAGATACAATAAGATCAAAGTAGCCTGATGGCATATCTATATGTGCTGGGAGCATGAGCCTTTTAAAAATGACCTCATCTGCCTTTTTTTCGCAGATTTTTTTAAATTCCTGTTCATTTTCACCATTACAGTCTATCCCCATTATAAGGTCAAGCCTCACAGGGAGTAGCTCAATAAACCATCCATAACCGCATCCTATGTCAAGGAGTCTATGATGGTTTTTAAAATCAACTAATCTATTTACCTCCTCTCTTATGTCTTTCTGGTTTTTTGAATATCTCTTTATAAGGCTGCCTATTTTTTTATGAAACTCCTGGTCTGAGTAGCTCTTTATAATCTTCTCCATACTGCTTATATATATCAGCCCCGCCAGTTTGTAAACCAATTTTCTAAAAAATATCTATTAATGAACACTCCTTTTGTTTTTTAGACAAATTTTTATAGGTATTTCTTCGAGATTGGTATTATATATGGTTTACCTGATATGGGATTTTCCTTTACAATAACAACTGTCCTGTATATCTCCTCTATATTCTGGAATGTAAGAACATCATGGGGTGACCCTTCCTTATAGATTTTTCCCTCTGACATCAATACAATCCTTGTGCAGAACTCAGAGGCAAGATTCAGGTCGTGTAAAACTATTACCACAGTCATACCATCTTTATTTAGGTTTTCCAGTGTCTCCAGGGTCTTTATCTGATATCTTATATCAAAGTGGCTTACAGGTTCGTCAAGTAATAAGAGGACAGGGTCCTGGGCTATACACTGGGCAAGAAAAACCCTCTGCCTTTCACCTTCTGACAGGTCTGTTATCCGTCTGCCCTCCATGTACTGAATATCCATTGTCTCCATTATATCATTGATAAGTTCCCTTTCCTTTTCTTTTTCCTTGAAAAATCCACGCCTTATATGGGGATATCTGCCCATGGCTATAAAGTCCTCCACATTATGGGGAAAGAACACCTCTACTGATTGTGGCAGCGTTGCTATATGCCTTGCCAACTCCTTTGTATCGTATTCTTTTATGTCTCTTCCCAAAAAATATACCTCTCCTTTATCAGGTTTCAGAAACCCTGCAGATATCTTTAAAAGGGTGCTTTTGCCTGAGCCATTTGGTCCTATGATGCCCACAAATTCGCCTTCCTCTATTTTTAGGCTTATATTATGGATAACCTCTTTTTTAGCATATGAGAAGGAGACATTCTCTATGGAAAGCATAACCTGCCTGTTCATTGCCTTTTTATTAGTAAGACCAATAGTATTACGCCACCGATAATGCCTGTTACAACACCAACAGGTAATTCTACTGGATAGAGGATATAACGGGAAAAAACATCAGAGAAAACAAGAAATGAAGCCCCTCCCATATAAGATGCATACATGAGATGCCTGTTCCCTGTATTGAGGACAGCCCTTAATATATGAGGGACAATAAGACCTACAAAACCTATAATGCCAGCAGCACTGACACAGAGGCCTGTGAGTATCGAGGTCAATATAAAGAAGACCTTGTATGCCCTCTGTGGTTTAACACCGAGATACTGTGCCTTTTCACTACCCAACGATAATATATCGAGTTCCCTTGTAAAAAAAAACAGGATAAAGGCAGGTATCAGAAAGGCAGGGACATAGAAAAAGACAAGTTCATTTTCAAGGCCTGATAGATCTCCCATAAGCCAGAGGATTACGCCTTGCATCCTGTCAGGGTCCATTAAAGAGAACATTAAAAACACAAGGGAGGAGAATACAAGGCTCACAACAATACCAAAGAGGACTATGGCCCCAGGGTCAAATAGTCTTTTCCTTGAGAGTATATATACCACAGATGTAGAGCCCATGGCACCCAAAAATCCCATTACTGGATTTACAAAGATACCAAACAAACTATTTACCCCCAGGATGACTGAGATTGTAATCCCCAGTGATGCCCCTGCAGAGATGCCAAGTGTATAAGGTTCTGCAAGGCTATTTCTAAGTATAGATTGGAGCGTTGCCCCGCATATGCTCAGTGACCCTCCTATGAGAAGGGCTATTATTGTCCTCGGTATCCTTATCTTTCTCAAGACAAAACCAAACTCCTCTCTTGTTGTAAATCCCCTTATTATCTCATCCATGCCCTTACCATAGCCTATGGATAAGATTATTGCACATACAAGCAAGAGTATAAGGGTTATGAATACAGCCCTTATCCTCCATCTGGTATCTTTTCCCTTCATTGCTTTTCTTAAAAATCTCTCCAGGAAGGCAGAGACCTAAAGTTCACTATCTATATCCTCTTATAAGCCTTGTATGTTCTATCTTTATGCAGTGATCCATGACAAATTTTATATTTTTTTCCTCGGCGAGCCTTTTGGCATCCTCATTTATGATACCAAGTTGAAGCCATATGCATTCAGGCCTTAACCTCACTGCCTCCTCTACAACAGGCATGAGATGTTCTGGCCTCATAAAAATATCAACTATATCTATAGGCCCTTCAATATCTGATAATGTCTTATAGCATTTTTCACCAAGCACCTCGTTATAACTGGGATTGACAGGTATAATCTTATAGCCTACATCTTTTAAATATCGTGCCACTATGTTGCTGGGTTTTTCAGGGTTATCTGATACGCCCACAATGGCAATGACCCTTACCCTTTCGAGGAGTTCTTTTATTTCTCTATCAGTCATTTCCATGGCCACCTCTTATTATTTTAAATATATTCAGGGATTAAAACAGATTAGATAGATATTGTCAACATCGGGACTAAAAGACCTTCAATTATTTGTTGAAAAAATCTCAATAATCTGTCAAATATACTACACAACTTTTAACAAGTTAGATTCTTCAGGTCTGATTTATAATAATACCTGTTTGAATAGGATAATTAAAATACTGATGAAGGAGGATTTCTGAAAGGATGAGCCTGATAGAAGCATATATAATAACCTTTATTGCAAGCTTTTGTTCCCTTGTTATAGAGATGGTGGCAGGTCGTATACTTGCCCCCTTTGTTGGTGTATCCATATATACATGGACGAGTATAATTGGAGTCATACTCGCTGGGATAAGTATTGGCGCATATATAGGCGGGAAACTTGTGGACAGATTCCCTACAAGAAAGACACTGGGGGGGGTGCTTCTCATATCAGGGATAACCTCACTTACCATTATCCCCCTTACATATGCCATTGCTGCATATCGTTTTCCTGTATCACTTATGATGAGGATATTCATTGTAACCACTATTATATTCTTTATCCCTGGCTGTGTCCTTGGCACTATCTCTCCTGTTGTGGTGAGGCTTACCCTTAAAAATCTTGATAAGGCCGGCAATGTGATAGGCAAGATATATGCATTTTCAACCCTCGGTGCCATTATAGGGACATTTGCTACAGGCTTTTTCCTTATCTCCTACATGGGCACAAGGAGCATTGTATTCACCATGGGTATTATTCTGATATTTGCTGCTATATTCTCTGGCTCCCTGTTCAGGACAAAAAAGATGGCGGTATTATTTTTGGTAATAGCAATACCTTTTTTATGGCTCATATACCATTACCTGTACAGGCCACCCCTACAAAAAAACACATATTTTTATAAAGAGAGTGACTATTTTACTATAAAACTGACAAAGACAGTCAGTACAGACCAAAAGACCCCCCTTGAGGCAATGATACTGGATAACCTCATACACTCATATGTTGCCCTCGATGACCCTTATCATATAGAATATGAATATGAGAGGATCTATTCTGATGTCCTTAAATGGAGATTTAAAAAGGATGAAAACTTTAAAACCCTCACTATTGGTGGCGGAGGTTATACCTTCCCAAGATATATGGAGGTTTACTACCCGAAGGCAGATATAGATGTAGTGGAGATTGACCCGGAGGTGACCAGGATTGTATATGACCATCTGGGACTGCCAAAGACTACAAGAATCAAAAGCTTCAATGAAGATGGTAGATGGTATGTCATGAATTGTAAAGAAAAATACGACCTTATATTCACAGATGCCTATAATGACCTCTCTATACCCTATCACCTCACAACAAAAGAGTTTCTTCAACAACTTAAGGATATTATGAAGCCCAATGGCCTTCTAATGTCTAATATTATAGATAATTTCCAGAAGGGTGCATTTTTGCCATCATACATAAAGACCCTCGCAGAGGTCTTTGGTAGAAGGAATGTATATCTTGTATCTGTAAGCCCTGATTTTGAAAATACAAAGATAAGCACATTCATAGTAATTGCTTCAAACGGTCCTATGGATATCAACAACTTTGTAAGGTTTGTGGAGACAGAACTAAAGGATCATGCAAAATCCTATGTTGTCCCTGAGAAGATGATGGAAGATTTTCTTAATAAAGAATACGCCATAGTAATAAGGGATGACTATGCACCTGTGGATAATCTCGTGGCACCAGTATTTGAGGAGAGGTTTGGATACAACAGGAAAGGCTGAAACTCAGTAATTGTGTAGTTTCATGGAAAAGGCATCTCTCTCAGGACGCCTTCTTTTTCTTTAATGAATCTTTAAATAATAAAATCCATGGTGTAACACCGCATATAAATGCCAAAAAGCAGGGGATGCCCAGGAAAATCAAGAAAAAAAGCGACCAACCCTGTTCATATTCCCTTGAGTGTCCCATCAGGTTGCCAGAGGGCAATATACCCATCTTAAGAACATAAATAAACCCTGCAATCCCAGCCAATGCAAGACAGGCAGACAGAATCAGAACTACCCTTTCAAAAACTGTTTTATCTGAAAACATTATAAAGATTATAACATCCTTGTCAGTTTTTTTAAACCTCTTTACAGTCTGCAGGTTGATTTGTTATAAAAAAACCTATGACAAGGTCATGGTTATGCATTAAAACTATAATTTTTTTACTCCTTTTTCAGATTCTTTTTTGCATCCCATATATACAGGCAAAGGATGTCCATGAAAAGAAACAACTGATTGTAAGGGCAGACCACAATTACCCTCCCTATGAATTTATCGATGAAAAGGGAGAGCCACAGGGTTTTAACATAGAACTAATAAAGGCTGTGGCAGAGATTATGGGCCTGGATATAAAGATCAGTTTAGGTCCATGGAATGAGGTTAGGACACAACTCGAAAAAGGTGAGATAGACATCCTTGCAGGTATGACCTATTCAGTAGAAAGGGACAGGGTAGTTGACTTTTCTGTCCCCCATTCTATCCTCTCTTTTGACATCTTTATGCGAAAGGATTCATCCATAGGCTCCATAGAAGATGCCAGAGATAAAGAGATAATTGTTCAAGAAGGCGGTATAATGCACGACTACCTAAAAAAGCAGGGTATCACATCGAAAATTATAACTGTTACTGATGCCCATGATGCACTTTTGCTTCTTGCCTCTGGGAGACATGACTGCGCCATACTTAATAAGATGCAGGGACACTATTTTATAAGTAGATTCAAGCTCACTAATATAAAGGCAGCAGGCTCAGATTTAATGCCCAGGGAATACTGTTTTGCTGTCACTGAAGGCAACAGCCTTCTTGTTTCAAAGCTTAATACAGGTCTAAACATACTAAAAACAACGAATAGATATAAAGAGATCTACAATAAATGGCTTGGCATATATGAGGAAAAAGGTATTTCAGGTTTATTTAGATACCTAACTATTGGTTTTTTGATCATATGTATTCTTTTTGCCTTAAGTATTTTTTGGACCTGGTTATTGAGAAAAAAAGTCAAGGAAAAGACAGCGGAGTTGCGAAAAAGCGAAAAAAAGTATCGTTCTATATTTGAAAACGCCATAGAGGGTATTTTCCAGACCACACCAGATGGGAGGGTCCTTGATGCAAATCCAGCCCTTGCGAGGCTATTTGGTTTCAACTCACCCCAAGAGTTTATGGATTACTATACAAACATAGGGGAACAGCAGTATCTCAAACCTGAGGATCGGGAGATTTACAGGGGTATCCTTGAAAAATATGGCACTATAAAGGGTTTTGAGACACAGTTAGTTGATAGGCACGGAAAAACCCTATGGGTAACAATAAATGCCCATGAGGTAACAGATGAGAAGGGTAATGTCATCTATTATGAAGGAACAGTAGAGGATATAACAGAACGCAAAAAGAGAGAAGAACAATACAGGGAACTACAGCAACAGTTTATACAGTCTCAAAAGATGGAGGCTATAGGAAGGCTTGCTGGTGGTGTTGCCCATGATTTCAATAATATACTTACTGTAATTTTAGGTTCATGTGAGCTAGCCCTTTTTGACCTAAAAAACCCAGAGAGGATTAAGCACAGGATAGATGATATAAAAAAGGCAGCAGATAGGGCATCCTCTCTTACAAAACAACTCCTTGCCTACAGCAGAAGACAGATTATGGAGATGAGAGTAATAAACATCAATGAACTTATTATTAACCTCGAGAAGATGCTCAAGAGGCTCATTGGAGAAGATATAGAGCTGAAAATCATCCTTAAAGAAGATGTAGGTACGATAAAGGCAGACTCTGCCCAGATAGAACAGGTCATAATAAACCTTGCAGTAAATGCAAGGGATGCCATGCCCAGAGGCGGAAAGTTAACCATTGAGACATCAAGGGTGTATCTTGATAACGAATATGCAAAAAAACACCAAGATGTGAAACCAGGCCCCCATATAATGCTATCCATTAGCGATACAGGTGTAGGTATAAGCGATAAGGCAAGACAGCATCTATTTGAGCCATTTTATACCACAAAACCAAAGGGTGAGGGTACAGGTCTTGGTTTATCAACAGTATATGGTATAGTAAAACAGAGCAATGGAAACATATGGGTCTATTCTGAGATAAATAAAGGGACCACATTCAAGATATACTTTCCCTGTGTTGAGGCAAAAATAGAAGATAAAAAAGATGTCTATAAAGGTAGAGAGATATCCCATAGTAGCGAGACAATCCTTATAATAGAGGATGAGGAAAGTGTACGAGAATCTGCTGCAGAGATGCTCAAGATGCAGGGGTATAATGTCTTGAAGGCAGGTAGTGGAGAAGAGGCAATATCTATCTGTAGTAAATACAGGGATACCATACATCTTATTCTATTAGATGTGGTAATCCCTGGTATAAAGGGCCAGGAATTATTTGATAAGATAAAAGAGATACATAAGGAGGCAGTAGTACTTTTTATGTCAGGTTATACAGATAATGTGATTGTCCATCACGGTATCTTAAAAGAGGGGATAGAGTTTATTCAAAAACCCTTTACCCTTGAAAATATATCGAAAAAAGTAAGAGAGGTCCTCGATAGGACAGGGAAAACAAACTTGAGTAAATGATGCTCATTATCAGAAAGTTTTCTACAGAGGTTTAAGAGAAGAAAGAAGACTTGATTTACATAAAAAAATACTTTAGATTATATCCAAGGCGGGCATAGCTCAGCTGGTAGAGTGCAAGCTTCCCAAGCTTGATGCCGCGGGTTCGATCCCCGTTGCCCGCTCCATATGATAAATTTTATCTTAAGGCCTAAAAATCACCCAAGCTCAAAATTTATGGCATCAATTCCTGAGTTATCCTTGCATCGCATACATACAGGCCTTTAGCAGAGACAAAGACAGGGTTCATATCCATCTCCCTGACCTCACTGTGTAATGTTATAAACTGAGAGACCTTGATGAGAAAATCCACTATGAGGTTTATATCAATGCCCCTCTGACGCGGGCTTGTGAGTATCTTGTAGGCTGATAACTCCTCTATCATATCCCTTGCATCCTTTTTGTTTATTGGGATCATGCGAAAGGAGATGTCTTTAATGGCCTCAACAAATATACCACCCAGCCCGAACATAATAACAGGGCCAAACTGCTGGTCTGTGTGGACACCTACAATCATCTCAATGCCCCTTCCGAGCCTCTGGACCATAATACCTTCAAGGAATTTTTCAGGATGAAAAATTTTGAAATTCTTTTTAAGTTCTAAAAATGCCTCCCTCACCTCAGAGGTATTATTTATGGGGTATCTTACACCATCCACCTCTGTCTTATGGACCACATGGGATGAACAGACCTTCATGGATACAGGAAAACCTATCTCAGAGGCAATTTGGGCTGCCTCCTCCTCATCCTTTGCCAACCTGTTTTTAAGGACTTTAAAGCCCTCTTTTTCAAGAAAATCAAGGGCATCTACATTGAGTATTATCTTTTCCATCTATTAATACCCATAATAATGTTTGCCTTCCAGAGGTTTGCCATGGCCTTTGCAGCCCTCTCTGGTGAATGTAAAATAGCAACCCCCTTTTGACCGTCCATACCTTCTATGTCTTTATCCCACACACCAGGTGGTGCAGTAAAACAACAGATAACAGGTTTTTTAAAGGGCTCAACCTCATGAAGAAGGCCTGCCATCCTGCCTGTTAATTTTAGGTTGGCTGAAGCAAACATGGCAATGAATATGACGCCATCTGTGTTATCATCATTTAAGACTGACTCAAGGATATTAAGCATTGTCTCTGGGCTATACCAGGCAGGTCCCATATCCACAGGATTTGTCCTTATTGCCACAGGCGGCAGAAGACCGTTTATTTTCTCCTGGGTCTCTGAAGAAAATCGGGCAAGCCTGAGCCCTTCTCTTTCCAGGGCATCAGCGGCAATAATGCCAGGGCCTGCCTGACCTGATAGTACTGCTATATTAGGCCCCCTGATAGGGGCACATATATCAAGAACCTTTGCCGTATCAATAAGTTCCTCTGCAGATGTTACCTCAAGGATCCCTGTTTGGCGAAGGGCACCCCTCCAGATACTATAGTTTCCCGCAAGAGAGCCTGTGTGAAATCTGCTTGCACTGTCACCCTTTTCACTCTTACCTGCCTTGAAGGCAATGATTGGTTTTTTAACCTTAGCATTTTTTATAGTATCAAAGAGCCTCCTGGGTTTATCTATCCCTTCTATATAAAGGGCTATAACTCTTGTGGCATCATCTTCTTCTAAAAAGTATTTTATTGCCTCAGGGAAATCAATATTCACTCTATTTCCCAGGCTCATGAGCTTGGCCATACCCAACCTATCTTCCATGGCAAGGAATCCGCATAGATGACAGAAGCCACCACTCTGGCTTATGAGGGTAACACCACCTTTTTTTATTAGGGAGAATTCATAGGTAAAGGATCCATTCACCTGGTCTGTAAGATTTACAAAGCCAAAGGTATTGGGTCCAATTATAGGTATTTGATGTTCTTCGGCTATCTCTTTTATCTCCTTTTCCAAGGCCTCACCCTTTACATCCTCTATCTCCTTGTAACCTGCTGTGATAAGGACAATGCCCTTTACATCTTTCTGTCCGCATTCATGCAACACAGATGGAACCATACCTGCTGGGACAACAATTATACAGAGGTCTATATCACCTGTCTCTTATACACATCT
>JAOAHW010000106.1 GCA_026415015.1 Syntrophorhabdaceae bacterium | reverse complement strand
ATAAGGACATGGATATATCTGCCTGTGCCTTTGTGGTCTATATAATCTATCTTCAAGTCGTCTAAGGAATTTTTAAGATGATTCTCCACTATTACCTCGGCATCCATGTGCATACCACCTATCCCTATAATCCTGCCGCAGGCCCTGCACCTTTCAAGGCCCTCTGAATCCTCCACCCTCTCTACATAGATACCCCATGGCTCATTGGCAGCTGATGGAATTGAGTAGATGAAAAATGTCATAGAAGCAATAAATAGCAAAAGAATGGATCTTGATAATAGATGATCTTGCCTTTTTTGCTTTTCCATTGTCTTCATAATTTTATAGAAAAACACAGATAAAAGAAAGGGTAAAATAAGGGCTTTCAAAAAAACTGAAAAATCGAAGTTTTTTAAATGATAGGAATAAACTCTGTAACCCTTTGTCACATTTGAGGCAAATGGTATGTACCTTCGGAAATGTATACCCACATATAAACTCATAAAAATATGTAGACATCATGAGATGGGGCTTTATATAGATACCCGCACGGAATATGAGATATAAAAACAGGACAACCAAATAGTATTGAAAAAAGGCAGAACCAGATGATACAATACATTAAAAACCTCAATGGTGATTGATTTTCATACCCATATTTATCCTGACGATATTGCCCTTTCAACAGTCACAGCGGTTTGTGAAAGGTCTGGGATTCAGGCTTATACAGATGGCACCCTTCAAGGATTAAAACATTCAATGAAAAAAGCAGGTATCGATATTTCAGTGGTTGCTGCTGTGCCCACAAAACCAAATCAGGTTGCATCTATTCAGAGATGGTTATCTTCTATAAGGCAACCAGGCATTGAACCTTTGGCAGCCATCCACCCTGATGACCCAATTAGTTCTGAACAATTAAAAATAATAAAAGCACAAGGGTTCAAAGGGTTTAAATTACATCCTGATTATCAGGACTTCTATGTAGATGACCAAAAGATGTTTCCTTTGTATGAAAAGATAGCAGAAGAAGGTATGTTTATAATCTTCCATGCAGGTGTTGACCGTGGTCTACCTTACCCTATCCATGGTACCCCCAAACGCTTTGCTGCCGTTAACAAGGCCATCCCTGAACTATGTATTATTGCCGCACATTTAGGCGGAGAAGATGTATACGAAGAAACCTTAAAATATCTCCTGGGACAGGATATCTATATGGATACATCATTTGTGTTACGGAAAGCCCCCTGCACATTCCTTGAACGCATATTTAAAGAACATCCAGTGGAACGCATCCTGTTTGCATCGGATAGCCCATGGACAGACCAGAAGGAGGAGCTCCAGTTTCTTTTAGGTCTGCCATTTCTCTCTGATAGCGATAAAGAAAAGATAAGTTTTTACAATGCAGCGAAACTATTAGGCTTAAATAGTATATAGCCCTTGAGACCATATTAGACCGTAACACCCTCTAAAGGTATTTCAAGGTTCTATCTTTATGGGTTTGCATGCCTTATTATTTAAAATCTCGGTTGCGGGGACATAGTTTTGTTGAACCGGGGATGTAATTTCTACAGACTCCAGTGCGGGTATCATATATCTCACAGAAGGCTTTTATGCCTTGCCACTTTAAATAGACACAGCTCATAAGACATGTGGTAATATTTAGTCCGAATTTATTGACGACCCTGTCTTTAGTCCATGAAACATCAAAGGCACGTATATGGTCGAGGATATCATGACGGCCTTCAGTCTCCCATCTATGGATATCCTCAATGGTTACATAAGCAGCCACATCTACATGACAGCAGTTACCGCATCTGAAACATATCGCTTCATTTATTTTTTTGTTACTCATAAATGTTTAGCCCCAAACCTTTATAAGGTGTTGTAAAGATGTCATTTTCTCGCCAATATGTATGTCAATATACAAAAAAGTGGCAATGAGATGAGCTGAATTACTACCGAAAATACCACCAGGGCTGTTACAGAATAATCGTATAGTATCCCCATCAGGGCACTACCGAGAAACCAGAAGATGCCAAAGCTCATATTAAAAGTGCCAAAGGCAGTTCCCCTTAGTTTGGCTGGTGACATATTTGCCACTGCTGCCTTCATAACTGACTCCTGGGCACCCATACCGATTCCCCACAGGATTGCCCCTGCAAGGCAGGCGAAAAAACCCCCGAAAAAGACAAGGGGGGCAAATGGTATGGCTATTGCTGCCGCACCAATGAGGACTATCATTCCCATACGGTCGAACAACCTGCCTAATGCCAGTGCTGCCAGGCCATCCACCGCCATGGCAATGGTGTATAGGATGGGGATCCACTCTGGCTTAATGATACCAGACTTTGAGAAATGATAGGCAATTAGAGGGTAATCAGCAAAACCTGCTGCGATACAGGCTGTAGCTGCCAGATAAAGCCAGAGGGGTCTATCGAACCCGTGGGTATCCAGTTTTGGGGTTTTTGATTCCAGGTCTTTGGGTTGCGGGTAGAGTTTACGGGCTAATATAAGCACGCCCAGTGAGATAATAGCAGGCACAAGCAAGACAGCAAAAGAGAGCCTGTAATCGTTACGAAAATACATAACCACTGCCACAATAAGGGGGCCAAATGTGGCACCCGCCTGGTCCATTGCTTCATGAAGGGCAAAGCCCCATCCGCGCCCCATACGTTCGCTGGCAAAGGAGAGCATGGCATCACGTGGTGGATTTCGCATTGCCTTGCCAATACGCTCCAGAAACATGAGCGACACAGCAAGTTGCCAGTTTCCCACTAAGGCAAGGGCAGGAACAGCCATGAGATTCAATAAATATCCAAAAATAGTAACTGCCCAATATTGACCTGTACGGTCTGCTATCCTCCCGGAGATAAAACGGAGGGCATATCCAAGTAACTCACCGAGCCCTGCTGTGACTCCAACTACTGCAGCGCTTGCCCCGAGTAAGGCGAGGAATGGACCTGTTATGCTTCTGGCAGACTCATAGGTCATGTCAGCGAAAAGGCTCACAATGCCTAACAAAACAACAAAAATGAAGGCAGATCTATGGTCGTCTGAACCTTTATTGAGGAAGGTTACCGTATATCCTCCATTACAAAAAGAGGTTTAAACTCCGTCTTATTTTGTTTTGGAAATATAGATGTATATGACACCATGCCTTATGATGTTGTTGTTCTGAATTTCCTATCAACGATCTCCATAAAGTGCTGAAGATATATAAGATTTTCCAGATAAAATGTCCCTCCTCTATAAAAAAATCACTCCTTTACCTTTTCCCTTTCAATCTGTATCCTCTGGACAGATGCGCCCTCAATAGCCTTTATGGCAATGTCCTGAACCTGTCTGCCTGCCTCGTTTGCCTTTTCAGTGAGCTGGCGGATGAGTTCTTCCTGTTCCTTTATCTTTTTCTCAAGGACTGAGATTATCTGTTGATTTAATTTTCTCTCCCCTTCTACCTCTTTCATAAGCAGTTCTGTTTGATGTTTATACTTGAATTCAAGACGCTCTGTTATTGATTTTTCTGTGTCTTTTATTGCCCTTGCAAGTTCGCTCTGGAATGCCTCCACCTTTGCCTTCATATCTTCATATTCTTTTTCTCTTGCCGATAATATAGATTCTCTCTCAGCAAATTCCTTCTCAAAGGCTGCCTTTTTTTCAGCGAGTTCTTTCTCAAGGGCTGCCTTCTTCATTTCATAGGCATCTGCATCCTTTTTCCTTGCCAATTTTAGGTTATAATTGTATTCCTCTTCCTCTCTCTGTCTTTCTTTTTTTAACTGTGCCTCCCGTTCTTTTTTCTCCTGTTCGTATCTTTCCTGTTCTTTTTTCCATTCTAATTTCTTCTGGGTCATCTCATCGTCAAACTCTGCCTTTTTTCTTGCTAATTCTTCTTCAAAGGCAGCCTTCTTTTCTTTTTGGGCAAAAATCAATGCTGTTAAACTCTCTGCCTCTGCCTTTATCTGATATAGCTCTTCTAAGTTTCTATTTTCGATCTCTGTTGCCTTTTTTAGGTCGCTTAATTTTTTAAACTCGTCTATGAGCAATTTTTCCAATCCATCCATTGCATTTACAATATCGAGTTTAAGTCCTGCAAGTCTCTTTACTATATCCTCAATGGATGACATGGATGCTGTCTTAACAATCTCTTTTTCCTCTGTCTCTTTTTTAATCACCTTTGCATCCATTGCCTTCTGCTCCTTCATCTTTGCAATAAGCTCGTTGTATGCCTCCAGGATCTCTGTCTTTGTGCTTTTATCTGATACAACCTTGGCCATGACTTATATCCTCCTGTTTTTAATATGGGATTTATAAAGTATAAAATACACTACAAAACTTTTATGGTCAATGAACCAATTAGTGTATTTATAAAATTTAGAGCTTTTATAGGTTTTAATAGAGGCAAAAGATCATTGAGCACAGTCTGATGTATCACCCTTTACCTTTGAAAGGGCATGGGGTAGGGCAGCCATAATAAAAGAAAGGCACTCTGTTGCCGCCTTGGTGTTCCCTGGCAGGTTAATAATTATACTCTCGCCTCTTATACCACATATGCCTCTTGATATGATTCCATGTGGGGTTATCTTATAGCTCTCTATCCTCATGATCTCAGAAAATCCAGGGAGGTCTTTGTCTATGACCAACCTTGTTGCCTCAGGTGTTACATCCCTTTTAGCCACACCCGTGCCTCCTGTGGTAATTATCAGGTCTATTTTTTCTTCATCCACAAGAGCCTTCAGTGTATCTGATATTACATCTATCTCATCAGGGATAATCAATGCCTTTCTCACATCATAGAAGTCCTTTAACATCCCCTCTAAGGCAGGACCGCTTTTATCATCCCTCTCACCCCTTGACCCTTTATCACTTACTGTTATAATGGCTACAGTATACCTCATCCTATAACCTCAATATCATCACCTGTATTTACAATGCCTCCTGTGAGAACCTCGGCAAATATGCCTTCTCTGGGCATAACACAATCGCCCACCTGCTGAAATATTGCACATCCTTTATGGCACTGTTTCCCTATCTGGGTCACCCTCAACATGACACCTTCTCCTACCCTGAGTTTTGTCCCCACAGGCAGTGATACAAGGTCAATACCCTCCACTGTCAGGTTTTCTGCAAAATCCCCGTATTCAATATTAATCCCTTTTTGCCTCATCTTTTCTATGCTCTCTATGGCAAGGAGGCTCACCTGCCTGTGCATAAAGCCTGCATGGGCATCACCCTCAAGGCCTTTTGCCTCTAATAACTTGCATCTGCCTATATTGGTCTTTTTTTCGCCTTTATCTTTACTGATATTAACAGACAGAATCTTTCCTTTCATATCTTCCGCTTTTTCCTCCTTCTTTTTCCAATAGATAGAATGGCCCAAGTTCAATGCCCTTATCTATGGCCTTGCACATATCGTATACTGTAAGGGCAACATGGGTTACAGATACAAGGGCCTCCATCTCAACACCTGTCTGACTTGTAGTCTTTACAGTAGATATTATCTCTACAAGATGTTCATTGTCATTGAGTATGAAATCTACATCTATATGGGTTATGGAAAGGGGGTGACAAAGAGGTATAAGCTCATGTGTCTTTTTCGCAGCCATAATCCCAGCTATCTTGGCAACAGAGAAGATGTCGCCCTTTGGCCCATATCCTTCCTTTATAGCGTTATAAGTATCAGGGGATACCCTTACCCTGCCATAGGCCTTGGCTAATCTGTTGGTCTTTTTTTTATGAGAGATATCTACCATCTGTGCCTTGCCCTTATCATCCAAATGGGTAAACCTCAATGGTCTCACCTCCTTATTATGGCCTGGTCATAACACATATCATTCTTTCATTGCCTTATTGTTTCCTCCTACTATGACCTGAATCATATGTTCAAGATTGATGTATTTCTTTGCAACCCTGTTTACATCATCTCTTGTCACCTTTTCTATATATGCTGGTTTCACCTTGAAATGACCAGGACCAAGACCGTAGATTGTATCAAGGCACATCTCTGTAACTATATTTCTGTTGGATTGCATACTTATAAGATTTCTCCCTATCAGGCGATTTTTAGCATTCTTCACCTCTTCCTCTGTAAAACCTTCTTGGGCAATCCTTTTTAACTCTTCTATGGCTATCTTTTTTACATCCTCAAGATACATAGAATCTGTGCCTATATAGATACCCATGCTGCCTGTCTCATAGTCCTCTCTATTAAAGAAGGTCAGTGCGTATGCATAGGGATTATCCTCTCTTAATACCCTGTGAATCCTGCCGCCCATGCCAGATAGAATTGCACTCATAACCTCTACAGGATATCTGTCTTTTGCTTTTATACCTGGACCTAAAAAGCCAAAGATAATATGTGTCTGAAGCATCTGCCTTTCCACATTTACATCCTTCTTTTTTGGCTTGATAATGGCTTTTTTCAGGGTATTGGATCTGCCTTTCCATTGAGAATAAAGGCCTTCAAAAATAGTTTTAATCTCCTGCCCATCTATATCTCCAGATATGGCAAGGACTGCACCAGATGGTGTTATATATTCTCTGTACAGGTTTTCTACATCATTTATGGTTATGCCCTTTATGTCTTCTTCTTTTCCATCTGGGTCTTTTGCATAGGGATGACCTTCAAACAATACCTCTCTGAATCGTGAAAATGTGTATGTGATAGGGTCATCGTATTTTTGCCTTATCTCAGATAGGACCTCATCCTTGACCTTTTCAAGCTCATCCTCCTTAAAGACTGTTTCTGTTAAAAGTTCATGGATTAGCTTCATAACAACCTTGAAATCCTTGCTTAAGAACCTACCTGTTAGCCCGAATGTGTTTTTGCCGCTAAAAGGCGATATATCACCTGCCAGCATGTCAATCTCCCTTGCGATGGAGATGGCATCTCTGTTTTTTGTCCCCTTGAGGAGCATCTTGGACATTATATTGAATAGCCCATTTTTGCCTTCTGGTTCATGCTTTAGCCCTCCTATTAAACCTATCCTGAAGGCAAAGCTCGGAGACGATTTGTTCTTATTTACAACGCATTTCATATTATTTTTCAGCTTAAATGTGTAGGGGTTCTCTGCTTTCTTGGAAGGTGCCAGGACAGCAAGTCTCCTCTCCTTGCCAATTATATATTTTTCAAGCACCCTCTTTATATCTTCTTGGCTTACAGCCTCTATCTTTTTGAGGTATCTATCTACAAAATCCATCTCTCCTGTCAGGGTAAGATATTTACCTATCTGCATTGCCCTTCCCTGGACAGTCTCTTTGGAATATATATAAGAGGAGCTTATAATATTCTTTGCCTTTATAAGCTCCCATTCGTTTATGCCATCTTTTATCAATCTCGTCAGTTCATTATCCATTTCCTTTAAAATGAGACCATAGTCATTACCTTTAAATGTGGAATATATAATGAATATGCCATCATATCTTGGCGCAAAAAGCTCGGCAGATACACCGGTAACTATACCTTTTCTATATTTAAGGGATTCATTGAAACGGGAACTGTCTCCATCTCCAAGGACTGTGGCAAGAACATCAAGACTCGGTATATCATCATGTGTAATAGGCGGTACCCTGTATGAAACAGCAAGATAGCTCTCTTTTATATCTCTTTCGATAACCCTTTCCTTTTGTTCTGTTGACTTTTTTGTTTCTTTGTCCGGAGTTTTTATCTTCTGTTTTTTTATGCGCGATGAAAAGTATTTATTTATAAGTCTTTTTGCCTCTTCCTTATCAAAATCACCGGTTATCACCACTACCATATTATCAGGTGTATAGTGGGGTCTGTAATATCCAATTATGTCATTTCTATCCATGTTTTTAATTGTTGTTTCGTATCCAATAATGGGTCTTCCATAAGGGATGTCATTGTAGCTTAGTGAAAAGAGTTCTTTAAACAGCTTTCTCTGGGGGTCATCCTCACCCATCTTTATCTCCTCGAGGACAACCTTTTTTTCCTTGATAACCTCTTGCTCAGGGAAGGCAGGGTTCAAGACTGCATCAGCAAGGAGCTCAAAACCTTCCTTAAATGCCTTTGCAGGTATAACAATATGATAGACAGTATTATCATAGGAGGTGAAGGCATTTACACTTCCCCCAAGGGCCTCTATCCTTGCCGGCATCTCATTTGCCTTTATTGTTTCCGTGCCTTTGAAGATAAGATGTTCAATAAAATGGGTTATGCCTGCAATATTGTTATTCTCATGCCAGCTGCCCACCTTTACCCATATCTGGACTGCCACTACACCAGAGCCCCTTCTCTGATCAAGTATATACTGTAGATTGTTATCAAGCATATGTGTCTCCATAGGAAATACTGTTTTGGATAGAGATAAAATTAGAAGGATTACTAATAGACTTTTGTAAAAAAAGGGGAAAGGCCCCCTTTTAAAGGGCCTTTCTTCCTTCATAGAATGCTTTGATATTGAGGTCATGTAGTTTTGGTGCAAGCAGTCCTTTTATGGCATCGATGAACTGTTCTGGTTTTAGTTCAGGGAAGAAATTAGAAAATGCGCCAACAAGGACAACATTGGCTGCCTGGAGGTTTCCGAGGCTCCTTGCTATGCCCTGCCCATCTACTACCCATACATTGTCTTTGAAGAACTTCTTGAAGGTCTTTTCTACATCTTCTGGATATTTCATGAGACCAAGATTGACTGCTGGTGGATATATCTGCTGCTTGTTGATTATAATCTTACCCTCTGGCTTTACCCAGTTGATGTAACGCATTGCCTCAAGAAGCTCAAAGGAGAGTAGAAAATCCACATCTCCGTATTTTATTAGGGGGGAATATACCTTTTTGCCGAATCTGAAGTGTGTTGTAACATCGCCACCCCTCTGCGCCATCCCGTGCACCTCTGCCTTTTTCACATCATAGCCGGCTTTTAAGAAAACCTCGCCGAGGATATTGCTGGCAAGTATTGCACCCTGACCACCAACTCCTGATAGAAATATATTTGTTGTTTTTTCGTTATTTTTCATGGCCTACCTCCTCACTTTGTGCCCGGGACTATGGCTTCAAATTTACATATTTGTACACATACTTCGCAACCTACACACTGATCCTTATTTATATAAGCTGTTCCTTTTCTCTTATGTCCATCTTTTGTCTGCCCTTCTCCTTCCTTCCAGCTTATGGCAGGACAGTTTATCTCGAGACACATCTTGCAGCCCCTGCACTTATCATTGTCAACAAAATAGAAGGGGTATTTAAACCTCTCTAAGGGTTTTGCCCTTCTTAAAAGCATACATGGGCTGTCTTTGCATATAATCAGAGATGGCTCATCTTTATTCATTTCTTCTTTTATGATGTCCATGGTCTCTTTTATGTTATAAGGGTCAACATGACGTATGCTCTTTACACCCAGAGCTTTTCCAAGTTCTGCATAATCTATCATATGCGTTGGTTCCTGTCTTGCAGTAAAACCAGTTCCTGGGTGTTCCTGATGACCCGTCATTCCAGTGATCATGTTATCAAGAATTATGGTTGTTGCATTGCCCTTATTGTAAACAATGTCCATTAAGGGTGTTACACCGCCATGGAGGAATGTAGAATCACCAAGGACAGCAACGACCTTACCGAGCCATTCTTTACCCAGTGCCTTCATTGCACCGTGAGCCTGACCTACGCCTGCGCCCATACATATTGTTGTATGTATTGCCTGAAGTGGTGGTGCTGTTGCGAGGGTGTAGCAACCAATATCACCAAAAACAAATGCACCGAGTTTTTTCAGGGCATAAAACAAAGGCCTGTGGGAGCAACCTGCACAAAGGTTAGGTGGTCTTCTTGGTAGGTCTTCTGGTTTAACCCTGATCTTTGGTTCTTTGTATTTTTTGCCTTTTAATGCCTTTTCAATAATCTCTGGAGAGAGTTCATACATATTGGGTATTACATCCTTGCCGTGCCATATCTTTATGCCCATTGCCTTTATCTCGGTCTCAAAGAAGGGGTCAAGTTCTTCAACGATCACTATCTTTTTTACCTTCTTTGCAAATTCTGTAATGAGTTTCTTTGGAAGCGGCCAGACCATTCCAAGTTTCAGGTAGGACCATTCAGGAAATACCTCTTTGGTATACATATATGACACGCCGCTTGAGATAACACCAACACTTGTGTCGTTTATCTCCATGATGTTATATTTAAACGTATTTGCATATTCCTCAAGCTTTTTCATCCTCTCTTCTACAAATTTGCGCCTTACACGGACATTCATAGGCACCATAACATATTTAGGTGCCTCTTTAGGGTCAAGACCTGGAACAATCTTTGGTTCTACCCTGTCTTCAAGGACAACAGGGGAGTCAGAGTGGGAAACCCTTGTTTCTGACCTTAATAACACTGGTGTATCAAATTGTTCGCTTATCTCATAGGCAATCTTGGTAAAATCCTTACACTCCTGGCCATCTCCTGGCTCAAGCATAGGAACCTTACCAAAACGTGTCCAGTTACGGCTATCCTGTTCATTCTGTGAGCTGTGGACATTTGGGTCATCTGCCACAACAATTACAAGACCGCCTTTAATACCTGTGTAAGCAAGGGTCATTAAAGGGTCTGCAGCAACATTCAAGCCCACATGTTTCATAGATGCCATAGCCCTAACGCCTGCAATGGCTGCACCGCTTGCAACTTCTAATGCTACCTTTTCATTAGGTGCCCATTCTGCATAGATGTCAGGATAATTTTCAGCAAATTCTCTTAAAATCTCACTACTTGGTGTCCCAGGATAGGCTGCTGCAACCTTTACCCCAGCCTCCCAGGCACCTCTTGCAATTGCAGCATTTCCTTGCATTATCTCTTTCTTCATGTTTCCCCCATCTGGCTTTATGCCTGTATTTTTAAATTTATTAAATCCTCACCTCCTTTATATGGTTATGTGTTTTTTTATGTTTTCTTCTTTTGCTTGTTAACAAATTCACTTATGTATTTTCTACAGAATCAAATTGTTTTGTCAAGATTTTTTAGAAGATATGTTTTCATGTGTTTTATTCTTGAGTCATGTATAGACATTCTGTAATATATTAACACTTGAGGCCAGAAGGTCTCTAACCTATGGGTAATTCCATATGAATTATTGATTTCTCTAAATTTAACATTATGAGACTTAAAAACAAAGTGGTAATTTTAACAGCAGCGGCAGGGGCAGGCATTGGTAAGGCAACAGCAAGGACCTTTGCCCGTGAAGGCGCATCAGTTGTGATTACTGATGCCCATGAAGCAAGATGTTTGCAGACTGCCGATGAGATAAAAAAAGAATTTGGCTTTGAGGCCATAGGGCTTAAGTGTGATGTAGTGAATCTTGACGAGATAAAACATGCAGTAAAAAAGACATTAGATGTGTTTGGAAGGATAGATATTCTTTTCAACAATGCAGGCACAAATCGGCCATCTCATATTATTGATATGACAGATGAAAGCTGGGATATTGTTATGGCAGTATCTTTAAGAAGTGTCTTTTATTTCTGTCGTGAGGTCTTGCCTATAATGATGAAACAACAATATGGTCGAATAATAAGCATTACATCTGTGGCAGGCTTCAGGGGTCTTGCAGCAGGTCATGCCCACTATGCCGCAGCAAAGGCAGGGGTTATGGCATTTACAAGGTGTCTTGCTATGGAGGCTGCACCCTATAGAATAACAGCAAATACAATAGCACCAAGCTTTATCTATAATGAATTCATACCAAACCTCTATCCTGAAGAGGAGATACAGAGGATGTTTGATGAGATACCTTATCCGAGAAAGGGAGTGCCTCAGGATATTGCAAATACAGCCCTCTTTCTTGCCTCGGATGAAGGGGAATATATAACAGGCCAGACTATATGCGTAACAGGCGGGAGCTGGATGAGATAGGGTAAAAATAGTATTTGATTGCATCAAAAAAGCAGGAGGTAGAGATGGCTACAAAATTAGGCCCTGAATCACTCTTTAAAAGATGTGACCCGGAGATCTTTTCATTCAATACTACAGAGGATTTAGGAGAATTCCAAGGAACCATAGGCCAGGAAAGGGCCTTAAAGGCACTGGATTTTGGCTTGGGTATAAAGAGCATGGGTTTTAATATATTTGCCCTTGGGGAGAGCGGGACAGGCAAGGTTTCAACGATAACAACACTTCTAAAAAATAAGGCCCTGTCAGAGCCTGTGCCATGTGATTGGTGCTATGTCTATAACTTCAAAGACCCTGATAGCCCCATTGCCATCTCCACAGAACCAGGAAAAGGCATTGTCTTCCAAAAAGACATGGAAGAACTGGTAAAATTCTTGAGGATAGAGATACCAAAGGCATTTGAATCAAAGGAATATGATACACAGAGAAACAAGATCATCGAGGAATTTCAGCAGAAACAAAATGAATATCTCTCAAGGCTCGACGAGGAGGTAAAAAAGGAGAATTTCACTGTACGAAAGGCGCCCACAGGCATACTCATACTACCTGTTAAGGAGAATGGAGAGCTACTTACAAAAGAGGAGTTTGATAGCCTTGATGAAAAGACCAAAAAGAAAATGGAGGAGACAGGCAGGAGGTTTCATGATAGGCTGAATGACATAGTAAGGGTATTGAGGGATTCTGAAAAGCTTGTCCGGGATATGCTTGTAAAACTCGAGCGCATGATTGCCCTTGAGATTATAGAGCCTGTTATTGAGGCCATGAAGGCAAGATATGAAGGGAATGAAAAGATTGTTAATTATCTCAATGATGTGAAAAATGAGGTTTTGTCTCATATAGATGAGTTTAAAACAGTAGAAGAACAGCCATCACCACTGCCTTTTCTGAAGCTTCCAAAACAGGAGCCGTCTTTTATCAAATATTCTGTGAATGTTATTGTGAATAATGAAGAGAATAAGGGCGCGCCTGTTATATTCGAGACTAATCCTACATATCTTAATCTTTTCGGGAGGGTTGAATATAAGGTTACATACGGTATGGCAACCACTGATTTTACCATGATTAAGGCAGGTGCCCTACACAGGGCAAATGGGGGTTACCTGATCCTTGAGGTATTAGACCTCCTGAAAAACCCCTTCTCCTATGATGCCTTAAAAAGGGCATTGAAAAATAAGGAGATAAGGATAGAGGATGTCCTTGAACAATACAGGCTCTTTAGCACCTCAGCCCTGAAGCCCGAGTCAATCCCCCTTGATATAAAGGTTATTATTGTTGGTAGTCCTTACATCTACTATTTGCTAAGGGCCTTTGATGAAGACTCAAGGGAACTCTTTAAGGTCAAGGCTGATTTTGATAATAGAATGGAAAGAAATCAGGTAAACATGGAAAAATATGCAGGCTTTGTGTCCCTGTGCCAGAAAAATGAGGGTCTTTTGCCATTTGACAGGACATCAGTGGCAAAGATCGTAGAGTTCGGGTCAAGGCTTGCAGACCACCAGGAAAAGCTATCTATGAAATTCAGTGAGATAGCAGACCTTATAAGGGAGTCCCATTATTGGGCATCCAAAGAAGGTAGCACCATTGTCAAGGCAGAGCACATAGAAAAGGCAATAGATGAAAAGATATACAGGGTAAATATGATAGAGGGCCATATAAGGGAGATGATGTTTGAGGACACCCTTATTGTAAATACAGAAGGGGTTAAGGTAGGTCAGGTTAATGGCCTTGCTGTCCTTGATATGGGTGATTACAGCTTTGGAAAGCCCTCGAGGATTACTGCCAAGACATATACAGGGAGGGCTGGCATTGTAAATATAGAACGTGAGACAAAGATGAGCGGCAAGATCCATGAAAAGGCCATATTTATTATCTCGAGTTACCTTGGCAGTAAATATGCAGTAAAAAAACCTATAAGCCTTTCTGCATCCATTACCTTTGAACAACTCTATGAGATGATAGAGGGAGATAGCGCTACATGTGCTGAATTATATGCACTTTTAAGTAGCATCTCTGGTGTCCCTTTGAAACAGAGTCTCGCTGTTACAGGTTCTATGGACCAGGATGGCGAGGTACAGCCCATAGGGGGAGTGAACCAGAAGATAGAGGGCTTTTTTGACCTGTGCAGATTAAGGGGATTAAACGGTGAGCATGGGGTTATAATACCAAAGAGAAATATAAAACACCTTAACTTGAGAAAGGACGTGGTTGAGGCTGTAAAAGAGGGCATGTTTCATATATATGCTATAGATAAAATGGAGGAGGGATTAGAGATCCTTACAGGTCTTAAGGCAGGCGAACTGAATGAAGAGGGCCAGTATCCAGAAGGTACCATAAATTATCTCGTAACAAAGAGATTAACAGAGATATATGAGTCTCTGGAGAAGAAAAAGGATGAAAAAGACGATAAGGAACAAGAAAGAGGAGACAGCAGAGATTGCGAAAAAAAATGTAATATGGAGGTATACAATGAATAAAAAGGCAATACAAAAGATATGTTATGGGGTCTATATAATAAGTTCAAAATTAGGTGATAAGATAAACGGACAGATTGCAAATACAGTTTTTCAAATTACTTCAGAACCACCAACAGTGGCTATAAGCATAAATAAACAGAACATGACCCATGACTATATAATGGAAAGTAAGGTCTTCACGGTCTCTGTACTTGGGAAATCAGCGTCTATGAACCTTATAGGGAGATTTGGTTTTAAATCAGGCAGGGAGATAGATAAGTTTGGCGAGACAAAGTATAGATTGGGAATCACAGGTGCACCAATAGTCCTCGAGAATACCATTAGTTACCTGGAGTGTGAGGTTTTAAGTAGCTCTGATGTGGGGACCCATACAGTATTCATTGGAAAGGTTATAGAGGCAGATATATTAAGTGATGAAGAGCCTATGACCTATGCATACTATCACGAGGTAAAAGGTGGTAAATCCCCAAAGACAGCTCCTACCTATGTAAAGGAAGAGACACCCAAGGAACCTGTAAAAGAATCTACTGTTTCTGAAAAATACAAATGTAAGGTATGTGGATATGTCTATGACCCTGTCACAGGCGACCCAGATAATGGTATAAAACCTGGCACACCCTTTGAGGAGCTTCCTGAGACCTGGTCATGTCCTATCTGTGGTGCCCCGAAGGCTGAGTTTGAGAAAGAAGAATAAAAATTTTATAGGCTCTTTAACCCTCGGGGCATACCTTCGAGACCCTTGCCTTTAAAACACCATGGTTATCTGTTTTTCAGAAGGTGCTTGCTCTCACCAAATGGGTATACAGGGAAAGTCTCGAACATCATTATGTCTATCCAGGCTGACCTGCTCTGTATAAGGCCTTTTTCATCTGTATCTATCACATTTATTACCCTGCAACCTTGAAGGTCAATAAACTCGCATATAACCTTGACGTTTTCAGGCCATTTCCAGTTAGCCCTTCTTTTTTTCACTTCTTTTTCATCTTCCGGTGCCCAAGTGCAGATATTCATAAAAAACATGGTGGCCTCCTTTCGATGAATCTATATTTTTTATAAAGTATGGCACATAAAATCTTTTTTGGAGGTTACACCTGTAATTTTTTAAATAAAAATATTTTTCTTGCTTGCTATATAAATCTGTAATGATTAAATTTAAAAACAATTATATTAAAATAAAATGGAGGTGGATTATGGTAGAGATTGGTCATAATGTAGGTGATTTTGAATTAAAAGACCAGAAAGACCAGTTATTCAAGAGTAAGGATTTTAAAGGTAAAAAGATACTCCTCTCATTTCATCCCCTTGCGTGGACCCCCATCTGTAGGGACCAGATGCTATCCCTTGAAAAAAATTTTGAGAGATTTGAGTCTGCAAATGCAGTAGCAGTAGGTGTGAGCATTGATAGTGTATATTGTAAAAAGGCATGGGCAGATGCCATCGGGATTACAAAGACAAGGCTGCTTTCAGATTTCTGGCCCCATGGGGGAATGGCGCAGAGATTGGGCCTTTTCAGACACAAGGATGGTTTTTCAGAGAGGGCAAATGTTATTATTGACGAGAATGGTTTTGTTAAATTTATAAAGGTATATCCCATTCCAGAGGTGCCAGATATAGAAGAGGTATTGGCAAATCTATGATCCTATCCCTGTGAATTGACTATGCCAGAAAAGGTAGAGCTTCCCATAACAGGTATGAGTTGTGCAGCCTGTGCAGCAAGGATAGAGAGGGAGCTGAATAAGATAGAGGGTATAAAAGAGGCAAGGGTAAACTTTCCCCTGAAAAAGGCTGAGGTTTTAATAAGCAGTGACCTTGAACTTAAAAGGGTAATATCAGCTATCAGGGACATAGGCTATGATGTTGATATAGAGGGAGATGTAACAGTCAGGGCAAAAAAAGAGGAGGCAGGTTTAAAAAGAGATTTTATCTGGTCGTCTTTTTTTTCTGTCCTTGTGATGGTTTTTTCTATGTGGCCTGTCTTTCCTTACAATAACATCATATTGCTTCTTTTAACCCTCCCTGTTCAGTTCTATTTTGGCCTGAGATTTCATAAGCCTGCTATTTTAAACTTAAGACACCTTGCAGTGGATATGAATACCCTCATATCCTTAGGCACTTCCTCTGCCTTTTTTTATAGCGTGTTTGTTGTACTGTTTCCCCATGTCCTAACATCTTCAGGGATTAAACCCAGTGTGTATTTTGATTCAAGCACAATGATTATCACCATAGTACTCTTAGGTAGGTTTTTTGAATCAAAGGCAAAGACAAGGACATATTCTGCTATCAAACTCTTATACGAACTATCGCCAAGGGAATGCACAGTAATAAGGGATGGAAAAGAGATAATCTTATCAACTGATAATTTAGAGGTAGGCGATGTTGTATTAATAAAACCAGGGGAGAGGGTGCCTGCTGATGGTGTGGTTATAGAAGGTAATACATATGTAGATGAATCAATGATAACAGGTGAGAGTCTACCATCTTTGAAAAATATAGATGATGAGGTAATAGCAGGGACAATAAACACAAGGGGTTCAATATTAATAAAAACCATAAGGGTTGGAAAGGACACAGTCCTTTCAAAGGTTATACGTCTTGTAGAGGAGGCACAGTTTACAAAGCCCCCTGTTCAGAGGCTCAGTGATAAGGTATCCAGTATATTTGTCCCTATTGTTATACTCCTTGCTATTGTCACATCTGTATTATGGATTTTATATGGGCCTGAGCCAAGGATTACCAATGCCCTTCTCTCATCTGTTTCTGTCCTCATAATAGCATGTCCCTGTGCCCTTGGGCTCGCGACTCCTACAGCTATTATGGTCTCCACAGGTGTAGGTGCAAAAAAGGGGATACTTATAAAAAACGCCAGCGCCCTTGAGCTATTGAGTAAAGTAAAATATATCCTCTTCGACAAGACAGGGACCCTCACAAAAGGTGTTATTGACATCTCGGATGTAATGCCCATAGGCCATTATAATGAGATGGATATCCTATCTATTGCCTACAATCTTGAGAGGTACTCAGAGCACCCCTTTTCTGAGGCACTGAGGAAAAAGGCAGAGGAGTTGGGCATAAAGGATCAAAAGGTGACAGATTTTCAGGCAATTGTAGGCAAAGGCATAAAGGGTAAGATTGAAGGAAGGCAATATTTTGTTGGTAATACACTGCTCTTTGAAGAGACAGGGGGTGTTATTCAGGAGGATATAAAAAATCAATATATAAAAAAGGCAGAAAAGGGAGGCTCACCTGTCCTCGTATGGTGCGATGATTCTATAATGGGTATTATCACCTTCAGTGACATCTTGAGGGAGGAGGCAGGGGATATAGTGAGGTCTCTAAAAGATATGAATATAGAAACGGTTATGATAACAGGAGATAGCATGGAGGGGGCAAGGGCAATAAGTGAAAAGGTTGGTATAGATAGATTCTTTTATAGGGTCCTGCCTGATGGAAAGGCAAAGATAGTGGAAGATTACAGAAAAAAAGGTATAACCCTAATGGTAGGTGATGGTATTAATGATGCACCTTCTCTTGCCACTGCTGATGTAGGTGTAGCTATGGGTAAGGGTACAGATATTGCCATAGAGTCTGCTGATGTAGTGCTTATGAAGGCTCAATTATCAAGGCTTATCACACTTATAAGACTTTCAAAAAAGACCTTATGGATTATAAAAGAGAATCTCTTCTGGGCCTTTATCTATAATGTCATATGTATACCAGTAGCTGCAGGTCTACTCTATCCTAAATATGGAATAAGACTGGAGCCCATGTTCGGTGCCATTGCCATGATGATAAGCTCTATATCTGTTGTATCCAATTCTCTTCGCCTTAAGATGTTTAAAGGATAAGAGTTTTTAAAAAATATTTTAGGTCATGGATAAGAGGTATGTCCTCAGGCCTATCTTCTTCTTGCTCAGGCCGAGTTTATCCCTTACATGCTGCCTGTGAAGGTTTACTGCGCTCTCTGATACGTTCAGTATCTTTGCAATGGCCTTGGCAGTCTTACCTTCTTTAATGAATGTAGCTATCTTTATCTCTGTTGGTGTGAGATTCATATATTTGGAGGTTATCCTCTGGACAAAAGGCGTTATAATGTTGTTGAGATTTGTCTGGATGATGTCAACAAATACCTGTTGTCTCGGGTTGAGTCCTGTTTTTTGGAGCTCAGTTAAATAAGGCATAACAAGCTCTTTTATGTTGGTAAGTACTGTGCCTTCAAAGTCCTTTTTCTCGTTTTCCTTTTGTTTAATAAGGGCGTTGAGAGAATTGTTCATCTCGTTTAACCTATAGCACTTAATCTCAAGGTCCTCTAATCTCTCTCTTATGGAGCCATCCTTGTTATTTTGACTTGACAAGTCCCTTATTTTCAATACTGATAGTATTTCATCTTCGTGCTGTATTTTCGTGGTTGTGACCTCTGTATTAACTATTGAACCGTCTTGATGTTTGAATCTTATCTCATCTGTTGAGGGTTTAGCCCTGGCATCTCTTTTCTTTCTAAGAAACTGTTTTATAATGTTTTTATCTTCTGGATATACAAGGACTTTCAAGGGTTTATTTATGATATTGCCATCTTCTTCATAACCAAGTATCTCAAAAAATCTCTTATTTGCATATATACACTTGGAACCCTCAAGGACTACAATACCATCAAAAGCATTTTCAATGACTGAAAGACAAAAATCTTTGTCATCCATGATACCTTTTTTCATCTTTTTTCCCATGATGCACCTTATTCTTTATTTTCGTAACGGGTTCTTAAGAATAATCGTGCTGT
>JAOAHW010000025.1 GCA_026415015.1 Syntrophorhabdaceae bacterium | reverse complement strand
GATATGGATGCATTCTTTGCATCTGTGGAACAGAAGGCAAACCCAGCTCATAAAGGCAAGCCTGTGGCTGGTATAGGGTCAGGTGCCAGGACCGTTGTTACAACCGCATCATATGAGGCAAGGGCATACGGTGTAAAGACAGGGATGACCATATATGAGGCAAAGAGGCTCTGCCCTGGGATTATCTTTGTAGTGGGAGATAATGCAAGATACACAGATACGTGCAGGAGGCTTGAAGAGATATACAAGAGATTTACCCCTCAGGTAGAGATATATTCCATAGATGAGGCGTTTCTAGATATTACAGGTAGCCATCATCTCTTCGGAGGCCCTGAGAAAATAGGTGCTGATATAAAAAGAATCATAAGAGAAATATTTGGGATAAACTGCACCGTAGGCATTGGACCAAACATACTCATTGCAAAGCTTGCCAGTGACATATCAAAACCTGATGGTCTAAGATGGATAAAACCAGAGGAGGTAAAAGACCTGCTTGAGGATATGCCTGTAGATGAACTATGGGGTATAGGTTCAGGTATTAAAAGAAGGCTTGAATCACTTGGTATCGCAACATGTGGTGAGTTAGGGAGGGCTTCCCTTGACCTTCTAAGGAGACATTTTGGCATAATAGGTATTACCCTGAAGGCAATGGGGCAGGGTATATATTCGAGACCTGTGTTAATAGAGGAAGGAGAGCCAAAATCCATAGGTCACAGCATGACACTCCCTCGGGATATATACAAAAGGGACGAGATAGCCTCGTATATACTACAGTTGAGCGAGATGGTGGGAAAGAGGGCAAGGAGATACGGCTATGAAGGAAGGGTCATATCCCTTACCATAAGGTATCGGAGTTTTGAGACATTTACAAAACAGAAGGCCATACCATCTTATACTAATGATACCCATGAGATATACCATCATGCCCTCTCTATCCTTGATTCCATCACACTCAAGGACAGTATAAGGCTCCTCGGCGTCCGTCTATCAGAAGTTGTTAAGGAATCAGGCCAGATGACACTCCTTCATGAGATGAAAAAGAGAAAGAGACTCCTCAAGGCTATAGATGCTGTGTGCGACAGATATGGGGATTGTGCAATCGTATGGGCATCCTATCTGAGGACACAAGAGAGTCCCAGGGTCATATCCCCTGCCTGGAGACCTTCAGGCGTAAAAAACATTGATATTAAATAAAGAAATTTTTATGTCCATGATTGTTGCCCTAAGACACACATATGTATTTTCATGATACAGCTATAACAGTTATAAATGTAAAACTGGCGGGTTATTTAAAAATTATTCAATAATATCAATGTGTTTTAAGCACCTCCCGGATGGTATAGAAATTGCTTTTAAAATTAAACAATTTCATACAAGGGAGGATATTATGAGCTCACAAAAGACATTTTCCACTATAAGAACCCTTATAAACAGGAATGCATCATTATATCCGGATAAGATTGCCCTTATAGAGGTGGATGGTAAAAAAAGGGTGTTTACATTCTCAGAGGTCAAGGACAGGGTAAATCGTATGGGCAATGCCCTTCATGGTCTCGGGGTAGAAAAGGGAGAAAGGGTGGCCATATTGAGCCAGAATAGCCTTGAATATATTGAGTGTGCCCTGGCTGTCCCTAATGCAGGGCTTATATACGTGGTGTGTAACTTCAGGCTTGCACCCCCTGAGATAGCGGCAGTCCTGGCTGATTCAGAACCATCTGTACTGATTGTTCAGGAGCAGTTTGTAGGTATTGCAGAGGCCATAAAGGGATCCCTTCCTTCTGTAGAAAAGATTATATATTTTGGCTCACCAGAGAAAAAACCGGATGGCTGGCTGGATTATGAGGAACTGATAAAGGCTGCATCGTCCTCACCGCAGACAACAGAGGTCTTTGAAGATGATGTTGCTATGCTCATGTATACAAGCGGGACTACAGGGCTTCCAAAGGGTGTTATGCAGACCCACGGAAACTTCTATCATGCAGGACGGGTCTGTTCAAAGAACAATAATCTTATCATGGATGACCATGTGTTTATTGTATGTCCCATGTATCATATTACAGCCCACTATACATTTTTTGGCAGCCAGTACACAGGTTGTGTCTCCTATATATTCTCCAAATGGGATGTGGAACAGTTTTTTGCAGTGACAGAAAAGGAGAGACTTACAGCAGGTATGTTTGCAACACCTATGGTTATGATGATACTTGATAACCCAAACAGGACTAAATATGACCTATCAAGCTGGAGGACCCTGTGGTTTGCAGGGGCAGGTATTATCCCTGCAGTGTATAAACAGTTTGTCGAGACCTTCGGCAACATATTAGGTGAGCATCATGGGACAACAGAGACAACAGGTGTGACAACAAACCTGTCTGTCAGGGATATAAAAGAGGCCTTAGAAAGGGGTGATGATAAGATATTCGAATCCTGCGGGAGGGCAAGCTATGATATGGAGGTCCTTATTGTAGATCAGGATAATAATCCTGTGCCAGCAGGCGGAATAGGTGAGATGATTGTTCGAGGCCCTGGTATGTCACTTGGCTACTGGAGAAAAGAGAAGGAGACTGCCAAGGCCTTTAAGGGAGAGTGGTTTCATACAGAGGATGTCTGTTCTATTGATGAAAGGGGCTATATAAGGGTTATTGACCGTCTTAAAGATATGATTATCACAGGGGGTGAAAATGTCTACCCTGCTGAGGTGGAGAAGGTCCTCCATGAGCACCCAAACGTAAAGGAGTCATGTGTAATAGGGACACCGCATCCTGTATGGGGTGAGGCAGTAACTGCTGTGGTAGTATTAAAAAACGGCAATATAATAAAGCCAGAGGAGATTACAAATTTCTGCAAAGGAAAGATAGCAGGATATAAGGTCCCAAAGGTTGTCCACATCGTCGATGAGCTGCCCCGTAATGCTGCAGGTAAGATACTCAAGAGGGAGTTAAGGGAAAGATACGCACAATAGTTGTTTTCATAAAGAATTTATATCTAAAGGGGGTAAGATTATGAGAGAGATCACAGGTCACAGGCCAGGTAGGATTTTACTATGGGTACTCCTTTTGAGCGCTCTTTGGTATGTATTTGTCCTTCCTTTTGTCTTGCAGAATACGTCATATCTGCTTTTCGGTTGGATGCCAGTTTCTGTTGCATTCTATAACCTTCAGACCATAATATGGCTTTTAGCATTCTGGGTATATACAAGTAGATATTGGCCTTATAGATAAAAAAGTCTTAAAAATAAATATTTAGGGGGTTATATGATCTGGATAGTGCTTTTATTAGGTGTTGTCCTTGTTTTTGTGAGTGCCTATGGCTACAAGTTAAACAAGAAAACAGCTGCAGACTATCTTCTTGCAGGCAGGGCTATTGGCACCTTTGTCATGTTTTTTTATGTCTATTTTGCCATATCAAGTGCCTGGACATTTTATGGCTTCCCTGGCACCATATATAATACTGGACCAGGTTTCATGCTCTTTTTCTCTTTCACATCCTTTGCCTTCCTATATATTATTATTGGCCCAAAACTCTGGGCAGGTAGTAGTAAATATGGTTATTTATCGCCAGTGCAGTTTTTAGGTGAACGGTACCAGTCAAAGGCATTAAGATTAATCCTTGGCGGTATCCTTGTCCTTTTTCTCTTTCCATATCTTGGGCTTCAGGCTGTGGGTATTGGGGCGGGTATGAAGGCTGCTGTAGGTTTACCTTTCTGGTTTGGTGCCCTTTATATGACCGTTATTATGCTTCTTATATGTCTCATTGGAGGTACCCGTAGTGTTGCATGGCTAAATGTCCTCCTCGGTATTATCTTTACTGCAACATTCTGGGGATTTCTATTTTGGATTCTCATTAAAACAGATAATACAAGTCTCAGTGAGCTGGCAAAGAGGGTGCAGGAGATAAGACCAGGGCTACTGGGTGTGCCAGGTCCTGTAAATGCCTGGACTACCCAGAATTTAATGGGTCTTGCCCTTGCAGGTCTTACTGTTATGGCCTGGCCTCATGTGGTGATAGGGACGATGCAGGTAAAGAGTATGGTTGTGGTCCGTAAAACCGCAATCTGGATGCTCCTTTTTTCATTGATATTTTGCAATATAGCTGCAATCTGGGGCTACCTTGTATGTCCAATCCTTGTGCCAGGCTTAAAAGGAAAGGCCGCAGATGCTGTTGTACAGATAGCAATCACAAAATATCTCCCTGGTTGGGCTTCAGGTGCAACCCTCCTTGCAGTACTCGCTGCAGCCATATCAACAGTGGCAACTCAGTTGATGGTAACAGGACTCCTTGTATCCCGTGACATAATCTTTTCTGTCTCTAACAAGGTCACTGACAAAGGACTTATTCTGTGGTCTCGGATAGGAATGGTGGGTGCTGCAGTTGTGAGTTTTATACTCGCCATATTAAGACCGGCTGAATTAGGCCTTCTTTTGAGTAATATCGCATCCCCTGGTTTTGCCCTATGGCTTCCTGCCCTTATAGGTGGTGTGCTATGGAAGAGAGGGACAAAAGAAGGTGTTATTGTGGGCATAGTGGCAGGTTTAATCCTCTTGATTGTCGGCTCATTTTTCTACAAGCCATTGCTTCTGGGATTTCATCCCATATTCGTTCCCCTTCTTGTTGATGCATTACTCTATGTAGGGGTAAGCCTTATTACTTCACCTGTCCCCAGCTCGGTGCAGAAGAAGTTTTTTGAAGATATAGAGGACTATCTTGAAGAACACGCATCAAGGAATAAGCAATTTGATATCAATAGGGCACCTGCTGTGAGCCCTCAGGTTGTTATGGAGGCTGTAAAGGTAAAGGTAGAGAAATAATATGGTAATCTACAATAGAAATTGAAACTAACCCTCATCTTAATTGGCTTTTCTTCATGCCCATGAGGAGGATCTCTAAAAGGTCATACCCCCAATCTGCCCCATAAGGATTCCTCCTCATACCCTCCTAAACCTATTCTAAGAATATCTTACCAGGGTTCAGGATATTATTGGGGTCAAAGAGCCTTTTTATCTTTTTCATGGTGGCGATGACCTCAGGTGAAAGCTCCATGCCTATATATGCGGACTTTGATGTGCCTATACCGTGTTCCCCTGAGAGGGTTCCACCGAGCCGTAATGTCTCCTCGAATATGGCCTTTACTGCCTCTTCAGCCCTTGCCCTATCCTCTGGGGTATCTTTAATCATGATGCTCACATGGAAGTTTCCGTCACCGGCATGACCAAAACTGAGTATGGGTATACCAAATTTCTTTTCCATCTCCTCCAGGGCCCTTATAAGATTCGGGATATTTGAGCGCGGGACAACCACGTCCTCTGCAATCTTTACAGGATTGAGGTTATAGGTTGCCTGAGAGAGGGTTCTTCTTGCCTGCCAGAGTCTGTCTGCCTCTTTTGGGTCTTCTGTGACACTGCACTGGATAGCCTTTTTTTCAAAGACTATCTTTTTTATCTTCTCTGCCTGGACCTTAATGGAGTCTCTATCACCGTCAACCTCTATGAGGAGAAGCCCTCCTATACCCTCTGGTAGCCCCATAGGGTTTGCCTGCTCGCTACATTTTATAGATGCCTTATCCATGAACTCCATGGTAGATGGGACAATCTTTGCAGCAATTATTGCAGATACTGCCTCTGCAGCATCCTCTACCTCTTGAAAAAGGGCAAGTATTGTTGCCTTTGCCTCTGGCAGAGGTATGAGCTTAAGTATTATCTTGGTGATGACCCCGAGGGTGCCCTCACTGCCTACAAATAGCCTTGTGAGGTCATAACCCACAACACCCTTCATGGTCTTGACCCCTGTCTGTATTATCTCACCAGTTGGCTGAACAACCTCGAGCCCAAGGACATAGTCCCTTGTGACCCCATATTTTAATGAATTTGGCCCGCCTGCACACTCTGCTGCATTTCCTCCTATACTGGAATATTTATATGAGGCAGGGTCAGGGGGATAGAAAAGTCCGTATCTTGCCACCTCCTGTTGGAGGTCAAAGGTTATGACCCCTGGTTCAACAATGGCTATCAGGTTTTTTGTATCTATCTCAAGGATCCTGTTCATCCTTGTAAATGTAAGTACCACACCACCATTTATAGGTATTGACCCTCCAGTAAGGCCTGTACCCTGTCCCCTGGGTATTACAGGGAAGAGATATTGGTTTGCAAGTATGAGTATCGATGAGACCTCTTTTGCAGAAGAGGGGAATACCACCAGGTCAGGGATTGCACCGTCTGTCCTTGCATCATAGGAATAGCACTTTCTGTCCTCCAAAGAGGTGAGGCAGTTCTTTTCACCTACAATCTTTTTTATCTCATCTATTACTTTTATATCCATAGGCATGTCCGAACCCCTTAAACGTCAGGTTGATTTAGCTGTAGATGTTAACATATTTTTTGAAACTTTTCATAATTAAAATTCCCTTATCCTATTAAAAATCATTGACAAAACTGTGTAATTCATATTAAATGTTTGTGAATTTTTTTTCAAATGTAAACAATAAAACGAAAGGAGTGGGATATGAGAGACGTTGTAATCGTTTCCTGTGCAAGAACGCCTATTGGCCAGTTTGGTCAGTCGTTGAAGGATGTACCTGTAGTTCAGCTCGGTGGGTTAGCTATTAAGGAGGCATTAAAGAGGGCAGGGATAAGACCATCAAAGAACAAAGATAAGGATGTGGCACCAGATATATTTGAAGGAAAGACAGACACTGAACTTGAGGCAAAGGCATATGATTTTGATAGCAGCCTCAAAGAGGTTGTAATCGATGAGGTTGTAATGGGTAATGTTATCCAGGCAGGCCTCGGTCAGAACTCAGCCAGACAGGCCAGTATATATGGCGGTGTCCCAAAAGAGACAGCAGCTTATACAATAAACAAGGTATGTTCATCAGGTCTCAGGGCAATAATAAATGGCATCCAGTCCATAGCTGTTGGTGATAATGATGTAGTTGTTGCTGGCGGTATGGAGAACATGAGTCTCGCTCCTTTTGCATTGCCAGGGCTTCGCTGGGGTGCAAGGATGTTTGATACAAAGGCAATAGACCTTATGGTCCTCGATGGAATCTGGGAGATCTTCTATGGTTACCATATGGGTATGACAGCAGAAAACATAGCAGCAAAATATGGCATCTCAAGGCTTGAACAGGATGAGTTTGGGCTATTGAGCCATCAGAGGGCAAGAAAGGCAATAAAAGACGGACTCTTCAAGGATGAGATAATCCCTGTGCAGATTCCACAGAAAAAAGGTGACCCTATAATATTTGATACAGATGAAAGACCCATGGATACAACCCTTGAGAAGATGGCAAAGCTTGCCCCTGCCTTTAAGAAGGACGGCACAGTCACAGCAGGTAATGCATCAGGTCTAAACGATGCAGCAGCAGCCGTTGTTCTTATGACAAGGGATAAGGCAAAAGAATTGGGTATAAAGCCTATGGGCAGGATGATATCATGGGCAAATGGCGGCGTTGACCCTGCATATATGGGATTAGGCCCTATTCCAGCCATAAGGAAGGCACTCAAAAAGGCCAACCTCACCATTGACCAGATAGACCTGATTGAGCTAAACGAGGCCTTTGCATCCCAGTCCATTGCCTGCATAAGGGAATTAAAGATAAATATGGATAAATGCAATCTGTTTGGGGGCGGCATCTCCCTCGGTCACCCCATTGGATGCACAGGTGCAAGGCTTGTGACAACTGCCCTTTATCAGATGAGAAGGCTTGGTCTCAGATATGGTCTTGTCTCCATGTGTATAGGCGGTGGTATGGGTCTGGCAGCAGTCCTTGAGTGCGAGGGATAATCATGGAATACAAGAACCTGATCATCGAGATAAAAGATGGCATTGCCATTGTGAAGGTAAACAGGCCCAAGGCACTCAATGCATTGAATTCAGAGACCCTTGATGACATCAAGAATGCAGCTATTGAGCTTGAGGCAAATAAAGATGTATGGGTTGTTATAATAACCGGAGAGGGCGAGAAGGCGTTTATTGCCGGCGCAGATATCCTTGAAATGAAGGATATGACAGCATTACAGGGTATGCAGTTCTCACAGAGGGGTCACGAGGCCCTATCTGCCCTTGAGAATATGTCAAAACCAGTGATTGCAGCAGTGAATGGTTTTGCCCTTGGCGGAGGCTTTGAGGTAGCTATTGCATGTGATATTATCTATGCCTCAGATAAGGCAAAGGTTGGTTTCCCTGAGACTACCCTGGGTATACACCCTGGATTCGGGGGGACACAGAGGGCAGCAAAACTTGTAGGTCTTGCAAAGGCAAAGGAGATGATCTTTACAGGCAAGATGGTAAGTGCCCAGGAGGCATATGAGATGGGGTTTATAAACAAGGTAGTACCCCATGAGGACCTGATGAAAGAGGTAATGGCCCTTGCAGAGAAGATAAAATCAAATGGTCCATTTGCTGTGCGACTTGCTAAGGAATGTATAAATAAGAGTCTATCCCTTGATATGGATTCTGCATTGATGGTAGAGGCAAAGGATTTTGGCCTCTGTTTTGCCACAAAGGACCAGAAAGAGGGGATGACAGCTTTTGTAGAAAAGAGAAAACCCACGTTTAAGGGTGAATAAAAAAATAAAGGAGGATACTGTGAAGATAGTTGTGTGTATTAAACAGGTTCCTGACACTGAAGCAGAGATCAAGTGGGATATCCCAAAGGGGACACTAAAAAGGGATGCCATGGAGGCAACAATCACCAATCCGTTCGATGAATTTGCCATCGAAGAGGCACTCCTTACAAGGGAGAATTATGATGGTGAGATAGTGGCCATCAGCATGGGTCCCGAGAAGGCCAATGATGTCCTCAGGAATGCCCTTGCTCTCACAGTGAATGAGGTTCACAGGCTTACAGATGATGCATTTGCTGGCTCTGATACATATGCAACTGCATATGTACTGGCGTCTGCAATAAAGAAGATAGGCGATGTGGATGTGGTTTTCTGTGGAAAGCAGTCAACCGATGGCAACACAGGTGTTGTAGGTGCAATACTGGCATCTATCCTTGGTTTTAGCCAGCTCACCTATGTCTCCAAGATAAGGTCAATCGATGCTGGAGCAAAAAAGATTGTTGTTGAAAGGGCCATAGAGGGTGGAGTAGAGGTTGTTGAGGCAAAACTCCCTGCTGTAGTCTCAGTTATCAAAGGCATCAATGAACCCCGTCTACCCAATCTCATGGGTATCAGAAAGGCGTCCAAGATTGCTATTCCAGAGTGGAATGCAGGTGATTTAGGCGTTGATACAGGTAAGGTTGGTTCAGCCGGCGCATCCACAAAGGTTGTTGAGATTGCTGTTCCACCTCCAAGAGGTGCAGGCGAGATACTGAAGGGCGAGATAGAAGATATTGTTAATACGCTGACTGACAAACTAATTGACTTGAAAGTCATAAAATAATTGGAGGAGGGACAACAATGGCTAACGATGTATGGGTATATATAGAGCATAAAGAAGGGGCAGTATCCCCCATGTCATTTGAATTACTGGGCATTGGAAAGATACTCGCATCAGACCTTGGTTCAAATGTATGTGCATTTGTTATTGGAGATGGCGTTGATGGGATTGCAAAAGAGGCAATTGCATACGGTGCATCAAAGGTTTTCGCAGTAGAGGGTGCAACATATAAGACCTTTTTACCTGATGCATACTCAAAGGCAGCGAGTTTTCTCCTCGATAAATATAAACCAGAGGTAGCACTCTTCAGGGCAACAAGCCAGGGCACAGATCTTGCTGCAGCCACTGCAGGCCAGCTTGGATTCGGACTATGCACAGACAGTATAGGCATAAAGGTGGATGGTGGCCAGGTGAAATTGACAAGGGCAGCATTCGGCGGCAACTACACTGTAACAGTGGTTAATGAAAAGGCAAAGCCACAGATAGCAACAGTCAGGCCAAAGTCATTTGCCATGCCAGAAAAGAATGATGCAAATCAGGGTGAGGTGGTAAAGGAGGCATTTACAGTTGCTGATGCAGACCTCCATAGCAAGGTCCTTGAGTTTGTAAAGGCAGCAACAACCGTGAACCTTGTAGAGGCAGATATAATAGTAGCTGGTGGCAGGGGTGTTGGTAAGCCAGAAGGCTTTGACCTTTTGAAACAGCTTGCTGATGTATTAGGCGGTGCTGTTGGTGCATCCCGTGCAGCCGTTGACTCTGGTTGGATACCATATGAACACCAGGTAGGCCAGACAGGTAAGACTGTAAAACCCAAGATTTACATAGCATGCGGTATATCAGGTGCAATTCAGCATCTCGCAGGTATGAGGACATCAGACTGTATAGTGGCCATAAACAAAGACCCTGACGCACCTATATTCAAGGCAGCTTCATTCGGTATAGTTGGTGACTATGCACAGGTAATACCTAAACTTATAGAGAAGTTTAAATCAAAACTGAACAAATAACCCATCTGAGGGACCATAAAAAAGGGGGATAAATCCCCCTTTTTATTTTTATAGTTTCAATCACTTTAGGTCTTTTTAAATCCTTATCCCTGTAAGGTCTGGGTTGCCTCTTGTAAGACCTGTTCCAGTCTCTTTGTCTCTTTTAGTATTATCTCCATATATTGCCATTTATCAGAGTTGGGGTCCATGGACCTTGCAAGCCTCCTTACAAATCCCCCTACTATAGTCAGCGGGTTTCTTATCTCATGGGCTACTGCCTGGAGGGTAAATTTTACACCCTCTGTATCTTTTCCATAGCTTCTCAGTGCATCAAAGGAGGGTAGGTCTTGAGGACAAGGGGGCTGACTTTTTGTAATAATCTGTTGTGAGAGTTCTCCAAGTGCCTTATTTGCCTTTTCCATAAGGGCAAGCATATCCTTATCTCTTGCCACTTGGACATTGAGGTTTTCTGCAATGCCCTCAACCTCTTCTAATGAACGGACAAGTGCATCATAGAGTGTATCACCCTTTAGACCGTATCTTGTGACAACGAGGTCACAGACCTCCTGGAAACCTGCCTTTGCATAACAGATAAGGGCTGTAAGCCTCCCAGCAATCCTGCATATTGCTGGCAGAGAAAGTATGGGCTTTGATTGTAATCCTTCTCCATAGAATGACTGGCATTCTATTATATGCTCAGGAAATTTCCAGTAGTGTAATGCAATGACACCTATCTCTCTGTGGTTTATCCCGAAACGCCTCTTCTCATCTTCAAGGAGGCTCTCAAGGGGGTATATACCTGGGTCTATTGGGTTTTCTGTGCCTTTTATGAAAAGGTCAAAGAATATGAGAAAACCTATCTCAAGGGTAAGGCCTGCAAAAAAGGCCTCTTCAGGTTCACATGTCTTTAATTCATAGGCCAGAGACCTGGCAAGGAGTCCCCTGTAGAGGGATACCTTCCAGAATTGTCCAAAATCCATATTCCCTACCTTACCCATTGGAAATGTGTCTTTTATGGAAAGGGAGAGGGCGAGTATCCTCAACTGATGGAAGCCAATCCTCATTATGGCCTGCCTTAGTGTCGTCACAGGGTAAGGGGATTTATAAAATGCACTGTTTGCCAGTTTTAATACCCTGATAGCAAGGGAGGGGTCCTTTTCTATTAACTCTGTCAATTCCACAACAGAGCTCCTCTCATCTGATGCAAGCTCAATGAGCCTAACTGTTATAGGTGATAGGGATGGGAGGTTATATCCAGAGGATAATCTTTTTAGAATCTCATGGGTTCTATCCTGCTCTATCATATTTAACCATTATATAATAGCGAGATTATAATGTAAAATCTTTAAAAGGCATAAGGTAGCCTATTTGAGACCTTTTACAAAGTCCTCAAATAAGATATAATTGGGGAACTTATCAACCATAAGGAGAAAACAATGAAACCAGATGAGGTTTACAGGATCGCAATTGGACAGTTAAATCCTACAGTGGGTGATATAGAAGGCAACTGCAAAAAGATACTGGAATATGCAAATATGGCAAGGTCTCTCGATGTAGATATAGTTATCTTCCCTGAGCTTGGAGTTACAGGCTGTCCACCAGGAGGGCTTGCTCTCAGACCAAGATTTATAGAAGATAATATGAAAACCCTTAATTTGCTATCCAGAGACATCCCAGATATTGTAACTGTTGTAGGGTATTTAGACAGGCACAAAGGCAGTATCTATAGCGCTGCATCTGTCATCTATAGCGGTGAGATAAAGGGTATATGTCGTAATAAGTTTTTACCTATCAGATACCCATGGCTTACAAAAAAAGGATGTATTGAATCAAAGGAAGACAACCATGTTTTTTATTACAACGGCATGTATTTTTCCCTCCAGGTCCTTGATGATATATGGCAGGATTATACCCTGTCAGAGGCCCTTACCCCTTATAGGCCAGGGTTGATGATATATATGTGTTCATCGCCTTATTATATGGAAAAGGCTAAAAAGAGAGAGGAGACTATAGCCAGGCTCTCAAGGGAAAAAGGTGTTTATAGTGCCTGTGTTAATCTTGTAGGTGGTCAGGATGGGTTTGTCTTTGACGGTGGTAGTTTCTTTACAGATAAAGAGGGTAGTGTTTTATGTCATGCCATGTCTTTTAAGGAAGACCTCCTTGTGGTTGACATACCTAAAGAGGACCTGTCCTGTGAAGGGGCTAAGGAATTACATGGAGAGGTTATAAATATTGCAGGCCATGTGGAAAGACAAAACAGATTAAATCTGTTGCAGATAGAGAGGCCCTGTATATCAGACCCCATAGAGGAGGTATATAAGGCCTTATTATTGGGCCTTAGCGACTATGTCTCAAAAAATGGTTTTGAGAAGGCTGTCCTTGGTATAAGCGGTGGTATAGACTCTGCATTAGTTGCTGCAATAGCTGTAGACTGCTTAGGAAGGGATAATGTCACAGGGATATTTATGCCATCTCTTTATACATCAGAGGAGTCCAGAAGAGATGCCTATGAGCTTGCAGAAAATCTAAGAATAAATATGCTGGAGGTCGCCATTGAAGACATATACAGGTCTTACCTCAATACTTTAAGGCCTTTTTTTAAAGGATTAAATGAGGACATAACAGAGGAGAACATACAGGCAAGGATAAGGGGGAATATACTTATGGCCTTGTCTAATAAATTCAGGTGGCTTGTCCTCACCACAGGGAATAAATCCGAGATGAGTGTTGGCTATGCCACACTATACGGGGATATGGCAGGGGGGTTTGCTGTTATAAAAGATGTGCCCAAGACTCTTGTCTATCGACTTTGTGAATATAGAAACTCCTTAGGGGCTGTTATACCTGAGAACATCCTTAAAAAAGAGCCCACAGCAGAGTTACGGGCTAATCAGAAGGATACTGATACCCTTCCTCCCTATGAAAGACTGGATGAGATATTAAGGTGCTATATAGAGGCTGATATGGCACTGGACGAGATGGTCTCACAGGGCATGGAAAAAGAAGAGGTGGAGAGGGTGATAAGGATGGTCAGGACAAGCGAATACAAGAGAAGACAATCCCCGCAGGGAATAAAGGTGACCCCAAAGGCATTGGGGCTTGATTTTGATATACCTGTGACAAATAAATACAAAGGCTGAAAAAATTTTTAAAGGCCTTTAGTCTTTCGTCTATAGTCTTTAGTCTTTCGTCTATAGTCTATCTCAGCCCTTATTCATCAGATACTCATGGATGGAACGGGCAGCCTTTCTACCGGCACCCATGGCAAGTATGACAGTTGCTGCCCCTGTTACAATATCCCCTCCTGCCCATACACGGTCACGGGTTGTCTTTCCTGTCTCAGGGTCTGCCACCAGTGTCCCGTGTCTTGTGGTCTCAAGGCCTGGGGTTGTGGAGGGCACAAGGGGATTAGGGCTGTTACCTATGGCACACACTACAGCATCCATGGCTATCCTGAAGTTGGAGTTGGGAACCTCTATGGGTCTTCTCCTCCCTGATGCATCAGGCTCACCGAGTTCCATCTTTATACACTCTATCTCCTTGAGCCATCCCCTTTCATCACCTATATACCTCACAGGGAGGGTGAGCATATTAAATATTACACCCTCTTCCTCTGCATTCTCACTCTCCTCAAGCCTTGCCGGTAACTCTGCATGGGAGCGTCTGTATATAATCCTTACCTCTTCAGCGCCCATACGGAGGGCTGTCCTTGCAGAGTCCATGGCCACGTTACCGCCACCCACTACAGCCACCTTCATGTGTTTCCTCACAGGTGTTGATGACATGGGGAACCTGTAACCCTGCATGAGGTTCATCCTTGTGAGATATTCATTGGCAGAATAGACGCCATTTAGGTTTTCTCCAGGGATGTTCATAAACCATGGCAGGCCTGCGCCTGTGCCGATGAAGACTGCATCGAATTCCTCAAGAAGCTCGTCAATGGAGCGGGTCTTGCCCACTACAAAGTCTGTGATTACCTTTACACCGAGCATCTTTATGTAATCCACTTCCCTTGCCACAATGGCCTTTGGGAGTCTGAATTCTGGTATTCCATAGGTAAGCACCCCACCTGCCCTGTGGAGGGCCTCAAAAATAGTGACCTCATGTCCAAGGAGTATAAGGTCACCTGCCACAGTGATGCCTGCAGGCCCTGAGCCTACAACCGCCACCTTTTTACCTGTTGGTTTTGCCTTTTTAGGTATATCTATCTTACCCTGTTTTGCCTCCCAGTCTGCAAGGAATCTCTCAAGCCTTCCTATGGCTATCTCACCTTTTTTGTTTGTGAGGATACATTTTGATTCACACTGTGTCTCCTGGGGGCATACCCTCCCGCATACAGCAGGGAGACAGTTCTTTTCCTTTATCTTTTTTATTCCTCCTGCAAAATCACCCTTTACTATACAGGAGATAAAATCCGGTATATCTATCTCTACAGGGCAGCCTGTTTTACACCTGGGTTTTTTGCATTGGAGACATCTCTTTGCCTCTTTTATGGCAAGCTCTTCTGTATATCCAAGGGCAACCTCGTTGAAATTATGCCTTCTTATCTCAGGGGGCTGCTTGGGCATATCAGTACGGTCTAAGTCTATCTTTGAGGCCTTTTCAATCTTCTCGTCGCTCATACCTGGCACTCCCCTTCTTTATGTATTTTTGTTTTTGGCTCACTCCGCCTGAAGAACAGGGTCTCTTCCTCCATATAGGCCTTTCTTCGGGCGAGAAACTCCTTCCAGTCCACATCATGGCCATTGAATTCAGGGCCATCTACGCAGGCAAATTTCATTTTTCCAGCTACTGTTACACGGCATACACCGCACATACCTGTCCCGTCAATCATGATGGGGTTGAGATTGACAATGGTAGATATACCCATCTCCTTTGTTACATGGGAGGTATGTGCCATGAGATATGTGCAGCCATTAACAATAATCAAATCAGGAAAGGCAGGCAGACTGTGGAGGATATCAGGCAGCCGCTTCATATGTCCTTTATAGCCAAGACTGCCATCACGGGTTATGGTGAATATCTTCTCTGAGATAGGGATAAACCTGTCAAGCCAGTATATTAGATAGGAGCTTCTTGCCTCAATGACTGTAAGGATGTTATTTCCTGCCTCCTTCAATGCCCTCGCTACTGGATAGATGCTGCCTATACCATAGCAGCCTGCTATGCACATGACAGTGCCGTATTTTTTTATCTCAGTATAGTTGCCCAAAGGCCCCACGCATGTTGCCACAGCTTCACCTGCATTAAGGGAAGCAAGGCTACCTGTTGATGCCCCTACCTCCATGAATATTATGGTTATAGTCCCTTTCTCTGTGTCCCAGTCTGCCACAGATAACGGTATCCTCTCGCCCTCATCATCAGGCCTTACAATGACAAACTGTCCAGGCCTTACCTTTTTTGCAATATCTGGCGCCTCGATCTCAATAAGGTGCATATTGGGCACTATCATCTTACGCTCTATAATCTTATTCATTTATGCTCCTTTCAATGACCTTCATACCTGAGACCACATCTGAGAGTGCTATGCCTCTGTATGTAGCCCTTGAGAAATCAGGGATGGGGGTGAAGTCTTTTACCTTTGTTTTTGTTGCACCTGATATGCTGAGCCTTTTGAACTCTATCCTCTTTTTGTTCTTTGGGTATCCTTTTATCAGTTTCTTTATCTCTGCCTGTATAGACTCAATATCCTTATATTTTAACCTGCCTTTTTTCGCCCTCTCTGAGATTGCCTGGAGTATCCACCAGTCAGGCTTTGATTCCATATAAGGTTCTATTGCCTTTTTCACATCCATTATCTGATGCTCCACATTTATAAAGGTCCCAACAGACTCAGGGAAAAGACTTACTGGCAGGATAAGGTCAGGTTGTCTTTTAAAGGCCTTCGGGATTGCATTTTGATAGATTAAATAATCACAATCAGGGAGCATATCAATAGGTGCATCACCTATGACATAGATGAGCCTCCTCTTCTTTTTGAGGTCAGGGTCAAATATACCTGATTTAAGATTTATAAAACCATCACGAGGGTCATCTAATAATATATCCTTTGGCTTTATACCAGGGAATGCACCCATGAGCATCATACCCATAAGGTTCGTATATGGATTTGCTACACTAATGCCCCATGACCTTTTTTCAATTATACCCTCAATCTTCTCAAAAAGCTCTTTTCTTGCAGGTTGATTAATACTGTCATGACCTAAAACGATTAACTTATCTTTGGCGTTTGCAAATAGCCTCCTTATCTCCTCAATATCTACATTATTATCTCTGAGTATGTCTGCAATAGCCTTTGGGACAGCCTTCTTTTTTGCCCCGTCTGTTAAGGCCTCTACAATGTCATGCCACAAAGATGGGTCAGCCTGTATTGTGGAATGAGAGAGCATATCGAGATTTGTCTCTTTATCTGCTAAGGTTACAAGGCATGCGCCATTGCGGGCTGCCTTTTTAATGCCTATACCCAGAGGTGAATAACCATAGAGAGAACTAAACCCTACTGCAAGGATTACCTCAGACTTTTCTACATTATCTAAACCCTGTGTTCTGACAACCATATTCCAATAGGGGACAAAATCATCTCCTAAATATATAAGGGGGGATGATATTAGGTTATCAGTGCCTATTGTCTTTCTTGCGAAATCCTGGGCGACAAATAGGTCCTCATTTAACATATATGGAGATACGATTATTAGACACTCATCAGGCTTTGCATTTCCTATCTTCTCCGCTGCCTTACTCAGTGCCTGTTCCCAATCTATATTATTGTAACCCACAGGGGTCATCTCCATAGGTGAGCTGTACCTTAAGGGGGTATGGATATATTCGGTTATACAGAACCTTCCTTTAACACATATAATGCCTTTATCTACCGGCGAATCATAGTCAGGGATGCTGTCAATTACTGTATTGTCCTTTGTCTGGAGGATGAGGCTACAGCCAAGAGAACAGAAGTTGCACGTTGTGGGAGTTTGGTTTTCTGGCGCACCATACCATTTTCCTGTTTTCACACTCAGCGTCCCTGTAGGGCAGACATTCACACAGGCACCACAGAACTCACATCCTGCCTCAAGGTGGGTCCTGTCAAAGGCAGGACCTATGGTGGTGAGCTGCCCCCTCTGCTTGAAACTTAATGTGCCATTCATTCGTATATCATTGCAGACCCTGATACACCTGCCGCATAGTATGCATAGGTTATAATCTCTGTCATAAAAGGGGTCATATTTTTCTATGGGGAAATTACGGTAGTAGACAGGATAGGAT
>JAOAHW010000217.1 GCA_026415015.1 Syntrophorhabdaceae bacterium | reverse complement strand
AGATGTGTATAAGAGACAGCCATTTAGGGTCTACAATAACACCTATCCTTTCCCTACCCCAGATAGGTTCAATCTCTTCTACATCGTTCACAAGCTCTGCTGAAATACCCTCTACAGCCCATATCTTTTCATATACAGCCTCTGAAAAGGCAACAGTCCTTCGGACACTAATGGGTCTTTCTATCTCTGTCATCAAAATACGTTTGAAATTGGCCATAAAGAGTCTGTGGGCAATACCTGTTGCCATCTCTCCTGCACCCTTTATAAGAATTTTCAAGCCTTTTAATGTATTGTCCATTATGGCCCCTTTCCAAAGAAGCAGGTTGGGTAATGGCATACATCACACTGAAGACACAAGCCACCGTAGGAGAGTTTTATCATATCATTTTTATGCATCCTCTCACCTGCCATTATCCTTGTGATTATTATGTCAAATACCGTATATCTGTTAAAATATATACAGGCTGGTGCACCGAGGATATATCTACCTTTTAGGCGTGCAACAAGGAACATGGCACCTGGAAAGACAGGTGTCCCATAAAACAGGACCTCTGCTCCTGTAGCCTCTATACCCTCCTTTGTCACATCATCGGGATCAACTGAAAGCCCACCTGTTGTTACAACAAGCTCAGCACCCATACCAAACAGGTCTTTTATGGCATCCCTTATCTTGGGAACACTGTCAGGGACAAACTTTTTCTCTATAATATCAATACCATAGCCTCTTATCTTCTCCTCAACAAGATATGAGCCATCTGTTATACGGCCAGAGTAGACCTCACTTCCTGTGATAACCAGGCCTATCTTGAATGACTTAAATGGCTTGATGGATATAATGCCTTTTTCACCAATCCTCTCTACCTTTTTCAGTTCCTTTTCCTTTATATATAAAGGGATAATCCTTGTTGCAGCCACTATATCACCCTTTTTAACAGGGTGTCTGTTAGGGACAACACTCAGTAATATATCCTTAACCCTGTTTATCTCATAGAGATGTTTTGTATGGACATAAAAAAGCCCGTCCACTTTGCTTTTTATGCTTACCTTTCCCTCTTTTGGGGGGACAATCTCCATATTCTCATCTTTTATGGATTCAGCAATCCTTAACCCTGCCTCATCTTCATGGATACCTTTTATCTCTTTATCAAAGGCATAGATATGGCTCTTTCCCAGGTCAAGAAGTCTATTTATATCTTCTTTTTCTATTATCTTACCCCTTTTGAAGGCCACATCCTTTTTTTTGCCTGGTATAATTTCGGTGATATCGTGGGCTAAGACCTTTCCTACTGCATCCTCAACCTTAATCTTTTTCAATCTCATAACCTCTCATGATTAAATTATTCAGGTCTTCCTCTGTGTCGATCCCTGTAACGGTACCAAAATCACCTTCTATAAATACCACATCTTTTATGTATTTATCTATAATTTCTCTTAACCCCTTATCGCCTTGTACCTCCATCATATCTTTTAGATATTTATCAGGCCTTATAAGGACAGGGTGTCCTTTCCTGCCTCTATAGACAGGAACTACAATACAGGCATCTTTCTCATCAAAAACATGTATCATCCTGCTTATAAGGTCTTTACCTGTAAAGGGCCTATCGCCAAGCTGAAAAAAAACGCCTTTAAAACCATATAAAAAAGGGATTGCGGCCTTTAATGATGTGGCCATACCATCCCTGTGATCAGGATTGTATATTATCTCCACAGACTTATCTTTAAATATATTTTCTATCTTGTTTTTCTCATAACCTGTAACTACAAAGACCTTTTCTACAGGATTGTAAAAAAAAGGCTCAACAGACCTCTCTACAACAGCCTTTTTTTCAATCTTTATAAGTAATTTATTGAAACCGAGTCGGGTAGAAGACCCTGCTGCAAAAATAACAGCGCATATACCTGTCATTTATTACCTTGCACTTTCTTTGAAATGCTTATAGAAAATTGTATTGATGGCTTCATTTAATTCTTTTGTAAAAACCTCATAATTCTCCATAAACACCCTGGCATCTTCAGTGACTGTGGAGCCTCCGCCTGATTCACCACCGATCTTTCTTTTTATCAGAATGATCCCGAGTCTCTCCTCTGCCCTCTGGATTATACCCAAAGCCTTCCGATATGACATATCCATCTCTGAGGCTGCCTTATGGAGTGAACCTGTCTTTTCTATGAGTTTTAGAAGCCTATATGGACCCTCACCAAATGCCTTACCATTGTTGTCAATCCATACTTTATAAACGACTTTCACAAGAGTCTTCCTGTGGTAAATTCTAAATAAATACTTTTTACTATGTCAAGGCACTTTTGAACCTCAGGACTGTCATCTATCTGGGTTTTTCAATATCTTAAAAGTCTATCCTTTTAGATTTGCAAGTTCAAGGAAGGCTTTTGCCTCATCTATCTTGCCCCTCTTTATTGCCCCTTTTGCCACAATCTGACACTTTATTTTTAGTTCTTCTATAGTTTTTTCCCTCATTTCTATGTCCATTATATTACTATCCAGTATCTTTACAAGGCTTTTTATTCTAAACCTATCCATGACTTCGTATTTTTTCGACAACTGGTCTTCATGGCCACCGTTTTTTATAATGAGTGGCTTATCTATAAATAGTATGGGGTATCTTGAGGATATACGGAGCCACATATCATAGTCCTCGCAGACAGGCAAGGATTCATCAAAAAAACCAATATGGGAAAAGACCTCTCTTTTTATTAATACAGAAGAGGGGCTTATAATGCACAGAGGTAGACACCGCTCAAAGATATAACCTGAATATTTTCTATGTCTTGCCTTCTGGTTAATCCTCTTGCCATTCCTTAACCATATCTCATCTGTATAGGAGATCAAATATCCTGTCTTTGACATTGCCTCTATCTGTGTTGATAATTTTCCTTTAAGCCATCTATCATCCACATCAAGGAAGGCAATGTATTCCCCTTTGGATATCGTTATCCCTGTATTCCTTGCGCTACTTATCCCTTTATTGGGTTGATAGATATATCTAACAGGAAGGTCTCTTACAATCTCATAGGATCTGTCTGTTGAGCCATCATCAATTACTATTATCTCTTTATTATGGTAATCCTGATTCAGGACAGATTTAACTGCGTCTTTTAAAAAATTACGCCTGTTATAGGTTGTTATTATTACAGAAACCATTAGGAACAAATAGATAAAAAAATGGCGGGGACGACGAGACTTGAACTCGCGGCCTCCGGCGTGACAGGCCGGCGTTATAGACCATCTTAACTACGTCCCCGCATAAATGGTAGGCGGAACAGGTTTTGAACCTGTGACCCCCGGCTTGTAAGGCCGATGCTCTCCCGCTGAGCTACCCGCCCACAGTGGCTTAATATAACAACTCTTGTTTTAAATGTCAAACAACAATTTCTCTAAAAAACCTTTAGGCTATATCTGCCTCTTCCTCGTAAATGAGTATGGGTCTATCATGGTTTAGTATGACCTCTTCACTGACAACACATTCTTTTACATTGGACATGGATGGTATCTCATACATAATATCAAGCATGACCTTTTCCATAATTGCCCTTAAGCTCCTGGCGCCTGTCTTCTTCTTCATGGCCTCCTTTGCTATGGCCCTTAACGCACCCTCGGTAAAGGTCAGTCTTACATTCTCAAGCTCAAAGAGCTTCTTATACTGTTTTGATATGGCATTCTTTGGTCTCTTCAATATCTCTATGAGGGCCTCCTCGCTTAGCTCTTCAAGGGTAGCTATAATAGGCAATCTACCTATGAATTCTGGTATGAGGCCATATTTGAGGAGGTCTTCTGGCTGGATATCCTTTATAAGCTCTGAATATCTCTTGTCCCTGCCTCCTTCTACATCCACACCGAATCCAATACCCTTTTTCCCTATCCTGTTTGCTATGATGGAGTCTATACCATTGAATGCACCGCCGCATATAAA
>JAOAHW010000214.1 GCA_026415015.1 Syntrophorhabdaceae bacterium | reverse complement strand
GGGCAAGACCATCTATGGAGTCATGCGGGATAGATGTCTTCAAGACTGCAATGAGACATAAACTTCCAATTAGTGTAGTGAAGAACCATAAGCAAGAGAGAGATATATTCGGTCTTGTGCTTATTGAATAGGCCCTTCATCTAAAGGGTGGATGTTACTTTAGAGTCAAAAAAATATATTAAAAATATCCCTGTTGTTTAGCCCAAAAAGACCAGAAGAAGATAAACCATGAGGAAGTTAATAATATTATTAAACCTCGTATTTTCAACAATATTCCTGTCTTTTATGGCTGTTATCATAGCACCTTTTGATGCCGCTGGAAGGATAAATGATAGACTTGCAAGGATATGGGCAAGGTTACATCTTTTTGTATGTGGCATAAAGGTAGTCATAGGGGGTAATGAAAATATCAAGACATCCCCCTGTATCTTCATGTGTAACCACGAGAGTGTTCTGGATATATTTGCTCTATACTGTTCTTTGGATGTGCCTTTCAAATGGGTTGCAAAAAAAGAACTCTTTTCTGTGCCTTTTTTAGGATGGGCATTAAGGGCAGGGGGGCATATTGCTATGGATAGAAAAAGGCCCCGTAGGGCAGTGGAGTCTCTAAACAGGGCAGCCCAATATCTAAAAGAAGGCAAGAATGTATTAATCTTTCCAGAGGGGACATGGGGCAAAGGGGATAGGCTTCTTCCCTTTAAAAGAGGAGGGTTCAACCTTGCTATAAAAACACATGTGCCTATAGTCCCTGTGGCCATCAAAGGCACAGGGGAGCTACAGCCTGAGGGCTTCTATGTACCTAAATCAAAGGGTATAATATACATCACAATAGCAAGGCCTGTATACCATCCAGAAGGCACCTCTTCCACAAGAGCCAAACTTATGGAGGCTGTGAGGTCTGGGATAGAAAGGCTCAAATAGCCATTTTCTACACCTATGAGGTGTTCACTTTTGGGAATAGTTGAATTATAAACCTTATATCGTCAACCTGTTAATATCTCAAAGATCTCCTGGTATCTCCTTGCTGTTTTTTCCACTATCTCTTCAGGTAGTTCAGGCCCTGGATACTGTTTATCCCAATCAAGGGTGTTGAGATAGTCTCTTACAATCTGTTTGTCATAGCTATCCTGGGATTTGCCTGGTTTATAGTCTCTTACAGACCAGAATCTCGATGAATCAGGTGTCAATATCTCATCAATCAGTATAATCCTGTTGTCAATCATGCCGAACTCGAACTTTGTATCGGCAATTATAATGCCTTTTTTCTCTGCTATATGGCATGCCTTATTGTATATGGCGATGCTCAAATCTTTTAATTGTGTGGCGAGTTTTTCACCTGTAATATCTATGAGTTGTTTTTCTGTGATTGCCATATCATGGCCTTCCTCTGCCTTTGTGGTGGGTGTGAATATAGCCTCTGGCAGTCTTGCTGACTCTATGAGGTTTGGTGGGAGTTTTATCCCGCAGATACTCCCTGTCTCTTTATAATCCTTCCAGCCTGAGCCTGCCAGATACCCCCTGACAACGCACTCAACAGGTATGACCTTTGTCTTTTTTACGAGCATGCTCCTGTCTTTGAGCATGGGTGCATATCTCTTTAAGGGTTCAGGGAAATTTTCTACATCTGTCTCTATGAGGTGGTTCTCCACAATCCCCTCCATCTGTTTAAACCAATAGATAGAGAGTTGTGTTAAGACCTTGCCCTTTCCAGGTATACCTGTAGGCAAAACCACATCAAAGGCTGAAAGCCTATCAGTTGCCACTATAAGAAGTCTGTCACCTAAATCATATACATCCCTGACCTTACCCCTTTTTACTGCACCAATATCTCTTAAATCTGTCTCCCTCAGTGTTTCTTTCATAATTACCTCCCATAGATTCAGACTATAGACTAACGACTATAGACGATAGACTTCATGTTTTTTTGATTTCCATTCTACTGTCATAGCCAGAAGCTAACCTGAAATTATTCAGCATAAACCATAATAATTTTTATTTCAAGATTGATTTCATACTAAAGATATGCGATATAATAGATATATTGCCCCCGTAGCTCAGGCGGATAGAGCAATGGATTCCTAATCCATGTGCCGCATGTTCGAGTCATGCCGGGGGCATTACTTTTTAGTTATTTGAATTATCTCTGCACCCTTTGCTTTCTTTAAGATTTTTGGGTCATCGGTTATTCTACCCAGAATATTGACCTTGCTTGCCGGTACTGGTTTGCTGTCTGAACTCAGAGGTGTTGGTCCGAAAAATATGGCGAGGGCACTTCCAGGTGGCCAGTATCCTATATCTCCTGCCTTTACATCTGTTGTTGCAGTCTCATCAAGACTGTATTCCACAGGTATTGTAAAATAGAATTCATCTCCCCACTCATTTGGTCTTGCCTCAATGGGCAGTATATTGAGAATAGCCTTTGCACACTCTGAATCAAATAATTCAGCCTTTAGGGTTATGTCTTTAATTTTAATTATTATCTTTGTGGGCATTTTCTTCCTCCTTGCATGGTTCTGTTTCTTTGGGTTCAGTCAATTCCTCTTGAGTTATTTTTCCCTTTATTTTTTCATACCATATGGAGTGCCTGTGTTTTACATAGTCCTCGTCAACCCAGCCTGTAAACATGCTCTTTAAAAGGGGCCAGTTGGATTTAAAGAATATGACTATGGCAACGTGGATAATAAAGGCTATCATAAAGATAAAGCCTGATAATGTATGGATGATTGTATTTAATGCCTCTGAGGAAGGGGAAAGCACGACCCATTCGAGGTTTTTCAATACCTTTATAATGCCTGTTACAGTAAGGAGAAGTATTATGGCCCCAATGCCTATATAGGCAATCCTCTGCTCAGGGAGGTATTTGTCTGAAGGAGGCTCCTCTCCTATACCTATCATGGCAGCCATAACTTTTATACCATTTTTCACATCCCCCTTTTTTGGCAATAACCCGAACTCTTTTTTGATGCCATGATAGAGTATATGAAAACATACAGCCATGACGAAAAATATGGATGCAGTATAATGGACAGTGGTTACTGTATTGAAATCACCTGTCCATGCAAACCCTGGTATCTCTGTTATATAATACCTTTTGAAAAGGGGTAGACAACCAAGGCCTGTAAAGATGAGGATGATCCCTGATGCAGCCAAGACCCAGTGTTCAAGGATTTCTATGGATGTGTGTCTTTTAATCCTTCCTGGCATCTTCATCACCTCCTTTTTCTCTGTTCTTGGAGATAATTGCAGAGACCACAGCCCCTGCTATGGATAAAAAACCAGAGGTGATGACGACCTTACCTATGGGATTGAATGTGGTCTGGATTTTGTTTCTCACCTCATAAGGCATTTGAAACCTTTCCTTTTTGGAGGCAAGTGCCTTTTCTATGGCATCAAAGGGTATCTCTGATAAATAAATGGTTGATGTGCCACCATTCTGTCTATCTCCATATAAAAAGAGTCCTTGTTCTCTTACCCTTTTCCTCGCCAGCTCATATATGTTTATCCTCTCACCAAAGGTAAAGACAGCCTTGTCTTTTAATCTATCCCTGCATGCCACAACACAGGCAGGTTCTTCACCTTTTTCTATCCTGTCCTTACAGAGGTCACATTTGTACATGACGCCACCGCCTGCATATTTAGGTAATATATGGAGGTAGATACCTACACCAGCTTGTCTCTGGGGGATATGCCAGGGACATACATCCCTGCATTTTGCCCCACCAAAACACAGGCTTTCATTTATAACAGAGTTTCCCTGTGGTCTTTTGGTTAAGGCACCAAAGGGGCATCCCCTTACACATGGCGGGTTATCACAGTGCATACACCTCCTGGGGATAAAAATATCTTTGCCATCTACAGTTACCTTTTGAACAAATATCCAGTTGTATGGGGTTAAAGTGTTTATCATCCCTTTCTTGTCAGACCAGTCCTCATAGGTCTTTCTTGGCCAGTATGGGTGTATGGGTTTTTTTGGTTCAGGGAATCTTGCCTTATTTTGTTCTCTGCATACAAGGACACATCTTGGGATGGGTTCTCCGCAACACCCATCACATTTTGAAATGTCGATGAGCGTTGCATATCTGCCTTCTTTTCCATGGGCATTATCTTTTATCAGGATAGAAGACAGAAGACCTGTTGATATAAGAAAAAATCCCCTTCGGGTTATATCCATGGCCATCACCTCCTATAGTGTTCTGTTATCACTAAATATAATAATTTAATTGTTGTTTGTCATAGTTTTTAAATGGGAATAATAAATGATTTTTGAGAACTTTAGAGGGATAATGGGTCGTTGGATTTAAGGGATGAAAAAACAAAAAAGGCAGGCCGGCAGAAACCGGCCTGCAAGTAGATTAGCCTTTTACCACATTTGATGCTGCAGGACCTTTTGGGCCATTTATAACATCAAAGGTTACAGACTCGCCTTCACTTAGGGATTTGAAACCACTTCCCTTAATAGAGCTGTGATGGACAAACACATCTGTGCCGTCATCTTTTGTAATGAAACCAAAACCCTTTGCATCGTTAAACCACTTAACCTTTCCTTTTGACATAAAAACTACCTCACTTTTTTTTATTGAAGGATTACGGTGCTGTGTTAAGAAGAGACAACAAAAATGAATATTTCTGCAGTTACTACTAACAAATGCTTCCGAAAACTTCTGAAGCTATTATCACACAGTAATAATGAAAAAGCAATATATTTTTTATATTTTATTTTTTAGACCATATCCTGTTATCTTCTTGCCTTGAGATAATCGTAGACAGCATCGGCAAACTTGTTGCGGTATGTAGTGCCTTCTTCCTTGTCTTTAAAAGATGCCTCATTGAACCTTGCTATGAGGTCCTCCATGTCTTTTTGTCCTTTTGCCCATTGCCATAGCCTTTGAAAATCCTCTTCTATAGTGAAATCATTGTTTCCCAGTATAAAGCCCTTACATTTTTTACAGATATAAGCCTCAAGGGAGTAAGTGTTTATTGGTTTGTCTATGTCATAGTCATGCCAGCATTGACCCATAGATTCTGTTATAAACCTGTCACGGCCTTCTTTCACTGGAACCTCCATATCTTTACTTATTTTACGGTATGAATATTTTACAAGATTTTAATACCCCAGATAAGAAAAAAGCAATATTTTTGATGATAAAAAAAGGCGCCCCGATAGGGACGCCCATGCTGGTTTTTTTGTATTTTACTCCACAGCTATCTTTATCTCTTTTTTCTTTGCCTCTTCTGTCTTTGGCAGGGTTATCTTCAGTATCCCGTTTTTGTATGTTGCCTTTACCTTGTCGTTCTGGACCTGGCCTGGCAGCCTGAAGGACCTTGTAAAGCCACCATAACTACGTTCGATTATGTGGTAGTTCTCATTCTCTTCTTCCTTTTCCTGTTTCTTTTCACCTTTTATAGTCAGGATGTTATCATTTAAAGAGATCTCCACCTCTTTCGGGTCAATGCCAGGCACCTCTGCCTTTACTATATAGCTGTTTTTTGTCTCTGATACATCGAGAGATGGCATCCACTCTGAAACACCATAACCGCTTAAAGGTTTTCTGTCAAAAAAGGTGTCCCAGATATTATCCATCTCCTTCCTTATCCTCTCAAGTTCCCTGAATGGTTTCCAAAGTGTCAGGTCTGTCATATACCATCCCTCCTTTCTTGTTTAATATTAATTAGTTACGTTTCTATAAAAAATTTAATCCTCTTTTCTTATTTGTCAATACCTTATGATTAGAGATGATAATTTTTCAGAAATGCTGCCCTGCCTGTGAACTTAAATTTTAAATGCCATTAGCCAACAGGAGTGCTATAATACAAAAAATCACTGTCTAAACCTGGGGGTAAAGATGAAAAATATATTAAAGATTTTTATTTTTATTATTTTTTTGATTATCTTCGTGGGTTATTCCAGTACTGTTCTCGCCGATGATAAAGCCTCAAAAGGCACTGTAAAGATAGATAGCTTTACCCCTCAGGGTGTAATCAAAAATATAAGAGAGGTTACTGCAAGGTTTTCAGAACAGATGGTAGCCTTTGGTGAACTCAATCTCCCTGACCCCTTTATAATTAATTGCCCTGTCCAGGGCAGAGGTCGGTGGTTGGATGGAAAAAATTGGGTCTATGACTTTGATAGAGACCTTGAGGCAGGGATTGTATGCGAATTCAGGTTAAAAGACCATCTCCAGGACATAAAGGGAAATAAAATTGAAGGCGAGAGGTCTTTTTCATTCTCTACTGGTGGACCTGCTGTAAAGGCTACCTTTCCTTCAGCAGATACCAATAACATAGAAGAGCATCAAGTCTTTATTCTAACCCTCGATGGCCCAGTAGATGAGGCATCAATTGTGAAAAACGCATATTTCAATATCGATGGCATAAAAGAGCCTGTTGAAGTGGAGATATTAAAAGGCCCTTTAAGGGAGAGGCTTATAAAGGCATATCATAGAAGCTATTATCCTGAAAAAGAAAAATATGAGATAGTTTTAAGGCCTAAAAGGATGTTTCCAAATAATACAACAGTCCGTCTTGTATGGGGTAGTGGTATAAAGACTACAACAGGTATGCCTACAATAAAGGACCAGATATTTGTCTTTAAGACAAGAAAACCTTTTACTGCCTCTTTTGAATGCATGAGGGAAAATCCAAAGGCAGGGTGCATACCTGTTTTACCCATGAGGATAAGGTTTAATGCCCCGGTTTCATCGAATATAGCAAGACAGATAATAATAAAGGATGAAAAAAAGACCTATATGCCCAGGATGGATGAAAAAAGAGGGTTTGTGGAGGATGTATCTTTTCCAGGGCCTTTTCCTGAAAAAACAGTATTTACAATCTATCTGCCAAAAAATCTAAAGGATGATGGCGGTAGAATCCTGATAAATGAAAAGAAGTTCCCTCTCAAGATAAAGACCGATGCCTATCCACCCCTTGCTAAGTTCTCAGGGAGATTCGGGATAATAGAAAAAGAAGACCCTGTGTTACCTGTCACGGTCCGCAATATTGAGGCTGAGGTGACAGGGAGGACCTTGGAGGGTAGCCATAAAGACATATCAGGGAGGATAGACAGGATAGATACAGACAAGGCAGCCATAGAATGGATGAAAAAGGTTGCCTCTGCTGGCAGGTCAAGGTCGATCCTTAAGGGAGAAAAAGGCGCCATGACCTTTGCATTGCCAAAGCCTTCAGGACAAAAGGCCTTTGAGGTTATGGGTATACCCCTTAGAGGCCCAGGATTCTATGTGGTGGAGATAGAAAGTAATATACTCGGGGCATCTCTTTTAGGCAAGGGCAAGACCATGTATTGTCCCACCATAGCCCTTGTTACTGATCTGACAGCCCATTTTAAGTGGGGGAGAGAATCATCCCTTGTTTGGGTTACATCCTTAAAGAATGGACAGCCTGTTGAGGGAGTAGATATAGTGGTCCGTGATTGTGAGGGCAGGGCACTTTGGCATGGAAAGACAGACCCATCAGGGATAGCCTTCATTAATAGACAACTACCAGATTTAGATGAGCTACCCCAGTGTGAAATAAGACATGACAGTGA
>JAOAHW010000208.1 GCA_026415015.1 Syntrophorhabdaceae bacterium | reverse complement strand
GTCCCCTGAGGTCCATAGAGGGATTTGTGTCCTGTAAAAACAAGGATATCTATATCATCCTTTTTTACATCTATGGGCAGGCTACCTGCGGTCTGGGCAGCATCCACGCAATATACTATCCCATTGTCCTTTGCTATCCTTGCTATATCTGTTATAGGCATGATTGTCCCTGTTACATTGGATGCATGGGTTGTAATGATAAGCCTTGTGTTTTTCTTTATAGCTTCTTTTATATCCTCTGGTTCAAGCTCACCATCAGGGCTACATTGAACAACTGTCAATTCAATGCCGTATGCCTCAAGGGCATGGAGGGGCCTCATCACAGAATTGTGCTCCATGCTTGTGGTGATTACATGGTCTCCAGCAACTAAAAAACCATGCAATATGATATTTATACCCTCTGTGGCATTTTTCGTAAATATTATGCTGTCTGGTTCATGGGCATTTAAAATATTAGCTATTATCTCTCTGGCATTAAATACTACACGGGCAGCCTCTATAGATAGCCTGTGTCCTGACCTGCCTGGGTTTGCGCCTATGTTTTTATTAAAATCCATCATTGCCTTCATCATAGCATCTGGTTTAGGCCACGATGTAGCTGCGTTATCAAAATATATATAATCCATGCCTATTTCCTCTTTAAAAAGACTCGCATATTTATTCTCTCATATATACCTTAAGGTTTGACACCTAAATAAATCCCTACACCTGATTTTACATAAGACTTATGGGGGTTGTGGATGTAAATCACCTGATTTATAAAACATATCTATTTCTGTTATATTAAATAAAAGGGGTTATGAAGTCAAGATTAAAGACCCTTGCAAGGCCCAAGCAAGGGGCTTTTTAGTAAATCAGAATATTGTTTAAAGGCATTGGGTTATGGCTTGCGCCCCTATTTTAAAGCAGATCTCTTATATCAGAGATGTTTAATTCAAGCATATAGATAGATGCAAGGATCCTTTTTGTGTTTCTTTTAACTGCCTCTATCTCTTTGCCTGCCTCTATAATCTCTTGTACCCGCCTCTTCACCTGAGCAATTAATAAATACCTTTCTTGACCTGTTTTTATCAAAAAAGATCCATACCTAAGCTTCATCGTGTGCGGCGCCTCATAGAGCCAGAGGTGGCAAGATTGGCATCCATGAGGGTCACGCCAGAATATGCCAGGCAACTCAAAGATGCCCTGGAGGCTGAAAAATTACTTACATCCAGTGCCTTAGAGGAAGTTGAAAGGAAGACAACTATACATTTTATCCTTGCAGAGATGTGTGGTAACCGTTTTTTAGAGGCCCTGGTTAGGTCTGTGGTGGGTCTATCAAAAAAGGTTGTGGAGATGATAGACACAGACCCCCGTCATCTACACCCTGAGGGCATGAATGTCCCTGTTGTTGAGGCTGTTTTATCCGGGGATCCTGAAAGGGCAGCAAGAGAAATGGAGAAACATGCCATAGAATTCGGTGCAAATCTTATTTAACTGGAGAAAGAATTCAGGGAGAAAAAATCACAATCACCTCTATAACAAAACCTTTCCTTATATTTAGAGAAAAAAAGTTTTTTAGGTCATGGCATTATAAATTTTATGCCTTTGTATATAAAAAACACACCAAAAAACACAAGGAATATACTGCAGATAAAGAGTGTTGTTTTTATTATCTTCAGGTTAAAAAAGCGACCACCGAATTGAATCCCATATGATACAAAACTATACCAGACAAGGTCTGATAAGATATGTCCCACAAAGAACGCAATAATACCCTTTAAACCGAGTTGCCTTGCAAACATTACATATCCCATGCCTATGGTAATCCACCAGATAAACCAATAAGGGTTTGAAAGACTTATAAGAATACCTGATAGGACAGGGTGTAACCCTGATTTACCATGTTCCACTGTTTGACCTATCTTATAAGAGCCCAGCCCTTTTATTGTTAAATAACCCATATAGATAAGCACTAAGCCACCGACCAACGATATTATAGCGAACAATATATTATTATGGAGGAATCTCCCTGCCCCAAGGACAATCAAAAAAACTAGTGTCATTTCGAGGATCCCGTGTCCCAGGACAATTAAAGGACCTGTAATCCCACCTCTTCTTGTTGATTCCCCTATAGTTACAGTGAGCAGGGGGCCTGGTGCCATAGCGCCTGTTAAACCCAATATAAATCCAACAGAAAAAAGGCTTAAAAGATTCATAATATCAAACCTCTATTTGATTATCCTTATCCTCATGAGAATAAAGGCAAATGGGGCTATTATTAAAATAGCTGCTATAAACCATGCTATGCTACTGAAGATACTGGCTGTTGTGCCCCAGACAAGGGACCGGCATATAAAAGTAAGGTGATATAGGGGCGTAAAAAACGCTATCTTTGCCACAGCAGAAGGCAATACATCCAAAGGGAAGAATATACCAGAGAAGAGAAACATGGGCGTCATAAAAAGGGTATAAAAATAATTGAAGGAATCAATCCCTGGGACAATGGCAGTGCATACCATGGATATCTCTGCAAAGACAAGGCCACTCAAAAAAAGTACAGGTATTATGGCAATTACATAGGGTGAATCTACGAGCCTGAAGAATGAAATGGCTAAAATGATTATGGTGCCGTAGAACATGCTCTTTGTGGCCGCCCAGATAAGCTCCCCTGCAATAAGGTCATTGATATTAATTGGTGTAGCCAGTATGGCATCAAAGGTCTTCTGAAAGGTCATTCTTACGTATGTCCCGTATGTACACTCATAGGTGGCTGCAAACATGGAAGAAGAGGCTATAATACCAGGGGCTATAAATTTAATATATGGCATCCCGTTTATGTCTTTTATAAAGGCACCAAGGCCAATACCAAAGGCTATGAGATAGAGGGCAGGCTCTACAAAGTTAAGGGCAATGCTTGATTTATAGAGTTTTGTATAGACTGTTAAGTGTCTCTGCCATACCCTGAATGCCCTTTTAAAGTTGATCATCCTCTTCACCTTCTTTCCCTTTTAATCTCTTTCCTGTTAGTTTAAGATATACATATTCAAGGTTACCGCCATATATCTCCATGAGGTTTTTAGGTGAATCTATGGTTATTATCCTCCCCCTGTCCATAATTGCTACCCTGTCACAGAGCCTCTCTGCCTCCTCCATATAATGGGTAGTAAGTATAAGGGTAGTATTTCTCTCCTTTAGGTCCTTCAATTTATTCCAGACATTGTGTCTGCTGTGGGGGTCAAGGCCTGTGGTGGGCTCATCAAGGATGAGTATCTCTGGTGAATTAATTAAAGACCTTGCAAGGAGCAGGGCCCTCTGCATACCACCGGAGAGATTTCTTATGTTTTCATCCGCCTTTTCTGTGAGTCCTACATACTCAAGGAGATTATATGCTGTCTCCTTTGAGATTTTATATGGTATCTCAAAATACCTGGCATATACAATGAGGTTTTTTAATGCCGAGAGCTCTATATCAAGGTTGTCATCCTGGGGCATGACACCAATCCTTGATTTTATGGCAGACGGGTTATCTCTTATATCCAGACCAAAGACCTTTATGGTACCACCTGTAGGCACAACAACGCAGTATAGCATACGCATCACAGTGGTCTTTCCTGCACCGTTTGGTCCAAGGAAACCAAAACACTCTCCCTTTTTAATATAGAAATCAATATTATCCACTGCCCTTGTGTGGTTAAAGTCCTTTGTCAGACCCCTTGCTGTAATAATATCCATAACCCATTTATAATAGCATATTTTTCCTTAAAGTTGTTTAAGTGGCCTCTCCATTATGGTAATCTTAAACAGAGATATCCTGTATAGTCTTAGGAGGAAGGTATGGATAGGGGCATTACACTAAAAAAAGAGATAAATAAGGTCAAATATATAGCAAAAAAACATGGTCAAGAGATAGGCTGGCTGATATACAACAGGGAAACAAGCACAATAGAGGAGTTTCATATCCATAAGGACTTTGAAGATAAGGGGTTTGAGGGCTTGATCATGGACAAACTCATAGAGGGACAGACCCTTGTGTCAGCAGAGATTGCCTGTGATGATGAAAAGACATATGGATGGATGCTCGATTATGGGTTCAGACCTGTGAGGACTTTTGTTAAAAACAATACAAACACTGTGAGAATGGAGCTCAGCACTTCTGTACTCCTCAAAAAGCTAAAAGGCAAGAAACCAGCAAGGCCATACAGGAAAAAAGAGGTGGTTGCCATAGAGTGCATACCTGAGACCACATCATATGAAGATATAAAACAAGGGGTTAATAACATAATAAATAATCTTGGTGGCCTTGAGAGGTTCGTCAGAAAAGGACAGACAGTGGTTATAAAACCCAATATTGTAAGCGACCACGGGCTCAAAGATGGGGTATATAAAGGGGGCATTGTAACAGACATAAGGGTTATAAGGGCACTTATAGATATCCTCCTGCCTGTTGCAAAAAGGATAATAATTGCCGAGGGCTCTTCCATCAACAGAAGCTCAACATACCAGATGTTCAGGCACTATGGTTATGACAGGCTGGTAGATATGGACCCAGATAAGGTTTCCCTTGTTGACCTCAATAACGACAGCCTCATTGAAAGACCTATCCCAGAAGGCAAGAGGATGGCATCAAGAAAGATACCTGTAACCCTTGAAAAAGCTGATGTTATCATAAATGTCCCTGTATTAAAGATCCACTTTGCCGCTATTGTATCTTTGAGCATAAAGAGCCTACAGGGTGCAGTCCCTCCTTTGGAGAAATACATGACCCACTTTTTTGGTCTATGGCAGAACCTTGTGAATATCCACAAGATAATAAAACCAGACCTCACTATTATTGATGGTCTGGTAGGTCAGGAGGATTTTGGCCCTGTATCAGGTTCACCTAAAACTATGAATATACTCATTGGCGGGACAAACCCTGTTGCCATTGATGCCACTGCCATGAGGATTATGGGTATTGACCCCCTTACCTCTCCCCCTGTCTTTCTTGCCTATATGCAGGCTATGGGTCCTGTGGAGGAAGATAAAATAAGGATAGTGGGCCCTGACATAAAAGAGATTGTAAGCCCCTTTAAGCAGCCAGAAATTGATTTAGGCGGTGGCAGGGATCTCTCTATCCATGACGGCGGTGCATGTAGTGGCTGCAGGGGCTATCTCCACTTTGTCCTCACAAAACTTAGAAGGCCTGACCCTTTGGACCAAAACAGGCTTTTGATAGACCGTCCTCTGGACAGAAAGGCCAATGTATATCTTGGGCCAGACACCCCCTATCCCATAGACCCAGACCAGAGAAATATCTTTATGGGAATATGCCAGCAGCACAATGGACAATCTGGCATCCACCTGCCTGGGTGTCCACCTCATGCAGAGGTGATAGTAAATGGTATCTTTAGCCTTTTCCCGGATGTGGAGAGGCCAAAATATGCTGATGAGAGCGAGGAGAAAAAATTAGGTGAGATGCTCAACCAGATATTAAAGGACATGGGTGGATAAAAATTTGCCCCACTATCATATGTAAACAGGGTTCTTGATGTTGTTATGGTGAGCCATTCTTTGATTTCTGTTTTGCTCCCATGGCCTCTATCATCTTTTGCTTCTTTTCAAAAACCTTTCTTCTCAGCCTTTTGTATTCTCCGTATGCCCTCTTTTTGTCCCTTTCCTCTGCCCTGTGGTATGTTTGAAGGGCATCGACCATGGCATTATAGCTTATCTTGAATTCCTTTGTCTCTTTGCTGTCTCTATCATAGATGATGAGGTGTTTTATGGTTTCCGGTGGGCTTTCAGCTGCCTTTTCATAATGAAAGGCCTGCCAGTATACTGCATATACAATAGCCACAATTATGATAAACATCAGGACAAGGCCTGAGCGGATAATAATCTCTGAACTAGCTGATTTGGGTCTATGGCCATGAAGATTATCTGAACTGGTAACGATGATAACCCACGAGTAAACGATAAAGCCAACAAAACCTGTCAAGGAGAGGATAAAAAATATGAGATAATCAGGGTGAACAAGGTTTCTAAAAAAATTATAGGCAAACAAACCAAGGCCTGAATATTCTATCTTTAGGCCTTTGTAAATCATAAATAATGATATGGCTGTAATCACAGAAAGGTTAATGAATCCTATAACCTGCCTTATACTGCCTCTTACTATAGTGGCGATAATAGAAAGAACAAATAGGGTCCAGATAGGGATGTCTGTTTCCATAAGGGGCGCTTCAGAACCAAGAAGTGCCATAATAAAGAGAAATACAATCCAGAGTAACCTGTTTACAAATCTTTTTTTTGTCCCTTCTATGAGGGGTCTTCTTTTTTTCTCGGTCCGCCAGATGGCATTATTAACCATAACCAGGATCTCTTTATATTTATCTGATGGGCAAAATATGACAGCAACCCTCATAAATATACCGTATAATGCAATGGCGTTTATCTTTGGATATGCTATTGCGCTTTCAATCCTATCCCAGGCATAAAAGATATGTTCTTTAGCACTATCTGTATTTTTTTTCTTTCCTATAATGGACTGGGGTTTAAATAAACCAAAGAACCTCAACAGACCTTTGTCTTGAATATATGTTATCAACACACCCTCACGGTTTATTACAAAATGGCAGAGATACCTGTTTTTTGACACTATAAACATAATAAGGCCGCCTAAAACTATTATGGCAAAGAAAAACACAAAGGCAGGGATTGTATATTCAGAATATACAGGTATGTGGATGGGCTGTCTATATCTCAAATAATAAATAAGATGCAGGATACCAAATAAAGAAGCAAAGACAAGGAGCGTAAAGGCACAAACAAGGATACAGTCCTGATAAAAAAATCTGTTTGTGAATATGGGGACCGCATAATCCCATTCTATTGTATCGTCTTGATTTGTATTATTTAATTTATCAGTCTTGGTTTCATCCATAAAATAAAAATCCCCAAGGGTCTCAAGGTTGAACCCCGGACAAGATAACTTAAACCTCTATCTCCATACCATCATATGTCAGGTCAATAGCTAAAGGGTATGATGCATCATAAATAGATAGATACCTTCTCGTATCCTCGAGAAACCTCCAGAGGCTCTCATCGTTGCATGTTGGTTCATTGTGAAACATACACAGCCTCTTAACCCCTGCCTTAACACTCAACTCTACAGCTATTATGTTGTTTGAGTGTCCCCAGTTCTCCTTTGTATATATGGCGTCGAGTAGTGAATATTGGGTATCAAATATAAGCAGATCCGCATCCCTGAAAAAATCGAGAAATACATAATCATCCCTTTCATGGCCCACTCTGTGTTCACAATCGCTTGAATATACTATAGCCTTCCCGTCCTTTTCAAATCTGAAGCCATAGGAGTCACCAGGATGGTCCTGCTTAAATCCCTTCACATTAAGACCTGCTATATGGTATCCCCTGTTGGATTCAAGGATCTCAAAGTCTATATCAGCTCTCATGTGCTTGAAGGCCACAGGGAAAAAAGGTTGCGACTGCTGGGTCTTAAAGGCCTCTTTTATATTTTTGTGAAAGCCATATATTTTTATCCTGTTATCAGGGATATATGCAGGGGTAAAGAACGGAAAACCATGTATGTGGTCCCAGTGGAGATGGGAAATAAATATATGAAATATATCCGGTTGTCTATCATTTTTTGCTGTCTTCTTTTTTATTAGGTTGTTACCAAAATCCCTGATGCCTGTCCCAGCATCACACAATACATATTCAGTACCGCCTATAATCTCTATACATGATGTGTTTGTGCCATAGCTGCCTTTTATGTAAAAGGGGAGATGTTTATCTATAAACGCCTCCACATCTGAATCAGAATCAAGGCTATAAGGCCTTGATTCCTTAAGAGCAAAAAATATCTTTCTATGTATCTCTTCTGCTACAGATGAAGATGGAAGCGAGCCTTTTGTACCCCAGAAATGAACCTTCATGTTATGCCCCCTTTTTATACCCTGCCTTTATCAAGATTATATAGATAAGCAGTTTCTCTTGGAAATATACACCTAATGTATGGAAAAATAAAGGTTTAGTTGTTGTTATGCCTATATCTCTCGCTAAAACGCATTGAAAGGTATTTGAAAAGTGATTATAATTAAAAGCCATTATAAATTAATCATAAAGGGTTCAAATATGCCTATATATGAATATCAATGTAAGGACTGCAAAAAGATATCTTCCTTTTTGCTCCTGAGGACCACAGAGGAGATAGAGCCGTTCTGCAAGGCATGTGGGGGCCGTGATGTGGTACGGATAATCTCCAGGGTAGCGGTTATAAAGGGTGAGGAAAAGAGGATGGAGAGCCTCCTTGACCCCTGTAAACTCTCCGGGCTTGACGAGAACGACCCGAGGAGCATAGAGAAGTTCATTAAGAAGATGGGCAGGGAATTAGGCGATGAACTCGGCGAGGGGTTTGAAGAGTCCATGGAAGAGGCCATGGCAGCCGGGGGTGCCGGGGATTCTACCTCTGATGAGGCGGATATATAAAAACCCCTTTGCCCTCCCTTAATACCTCTACCTTATCATCCACCAGCCTTATAACAGTTGATGGCTCACCTATAATAATCCCACCATCTATGATAATGTCAACGCTTTCCTTGAATTGTTTTTCTATCTGTTTTGGGTCTGTAAGTATCTCTTCCCCTGCAATCCTTGCGCTCGTGTTTATCACAGGCCTTTCCAAGAGGTGCGTAAGCCCTATAGGTACGGGGTGGTCAGGAACCCTTATACCCACCTCTTTTTTCTCTGTCATGAGGAGCTTGGGCATTATCTTTTTTGCCTTTAAAACAAAGGTATAAGGCCCTGGCAGACAACCCCTCAGGATATTAAAGGCAAAATCACTAATTACCCCATATGTGCTTATCTCTTTAAAATCACTGCATATTATACTCATGGGCCTTTTACTGTCGAGCCTCTTTATCTGATACATACGCCTTATGGCCTTTATATTAAAGAGGTCACAGCCCATGCCGTAGAAAGTATCTGTAGGATATGCAATAACCCCGCCCTCGAGCAATGTGTTTTTGATGAGTTCTGTAATCTTTTTTCTTGGCCTTTTTGGGTCCCACTCTACTATCATATCTTCCTCCCTACAAATCTTGCTATGGCTTTATCTTTTTTTTCCCCCCTTGATATAACCTCTTCATAGTGCAATAGTTCAAAATCAACAAAATAGCTGTATAACTCTCCGTCGTCAAGAAGATAATCCGGGTTTCTCCATCGGTCTATTTTGTTCTGTCTTTTGAGAAAGGTCTCGTATATGAGGATGCCGCCCTTTCTCAGTTTAGCCTTTATCTCCCCCATTATCTCCCTAATGAGAAAATAAAAAACTGTAATACCTTCAGCTACATTATCTTTAAAGGGTAGCAGGCCTGCATCACCAATAATACAAAATACCCCTTTTGTCTGTTCCATAAACTCCCTTTGAAAGATTTTTATGGCCTCATATGACCTTTCAAGACCTATAACATTATAGCCCTTTTTAGACAAAAATGCAGCGTCTCTCCCTGTGCCCATGGCAATATCTATAACAGTTCCTTTTGGTATCTCGTTCCAGAATCTCTTGATAAGGTCATGGGGCTCTAAGGCCCCACTATAGAAGCCGTCTCTGTAACGCCTGTCCCAGTCAATCTCTACCAAAGAGCCTCCTTGCGTTTTCAAAGAGTAGATTCTTCTGTGCCTCTTCTTTCATAAACCCTATGGCCTTCATGTATCTTTTAGGCCCCAAAAGAGGGTAATCTGAACCAAAAAGAACCTTTTTAGGAAGAAAGGTCTCTATATACCTGTATATCACATCTGAATATATAAAAGGCAATGCCGCTGTGTCATAATATACATTTTTAAAGGTGTCTCTTATCTCAGGCATAAACTCATAAAAACACAGCCCTCCACCGAGATGGGCAAGGACAATCTTCAACAAGGGGTTTCTTTTTATG